>NZ_DAOLKE010000026.1:9863-21210 GCF_035331805.1 Plasticicumulans sp.
CCGACGCGATGTCTGCCGCCACCCTGCTGACGCTCTACGGCATCCCGAACTGCGACACGGTGCGCCGCGCCCGGCGCCGGCTCGCGGAGCTGGGCATCGGGCACCGCTTCCATGACTTCCGGCGCGACGGCCTGCCGCCGGCACTGCTCGATGGCTGGATCGCGGTGCTCGGCACGGCCGCCCTGCTCAACACCCGCGGCACGACCTGGCGCGCGCTGCCCGAAGACCTGCGCCGTCAGCTCGACGACGGCCTCGCCCGCACGCTGATGCTCGAACAGCCGGCGCTGATCCGCCGGCCGCTGCTCGTGCGTGCCGATGGCGCGCTGCGCCTCGGCTGGGACGAAAACGGGCTGGCCGACTGGCTGGCCGGCGCCTGAGTCCCCAGCCCGCAATCACCAGCCGCCGGCGCTGTCGCCGATGCGCCGGTAGCCGCCGGCGTAGAAGAGCAGCGGCTCGCCGTCGAAGGTTTCGAGCGCCACCACACGCCCGAGGATCAGCTGGTGATCCCCCCCCGGCAGCACGCGCTCGACCGCGCACTGGAAGCGCGCCAGGCAGTCGTTGAGCAGCGGCACGCCGCCCAGGCCTGCCGTCCAGTCGAGCCCGGCGAAGCGATCCCCCGGCGACATCGCGAAGGTGTTCGACAGCGCCACCTGATCGACGCGCAGCACGTTGATGCTGAAGTAGCCGTGCTTCTCGAAGGCCGGACGCAGCGAACTGCCGTTGCCGATGCTCCAGAGGATCAGCGGCGGTTCCAGCGACAGCGAGCCGAAGGAGTTGATCGTCATGCCGACCGGGTGATCGTCGGCATCGACGGTCGCGGCAATGCAGACGCCGGTCGCGAAACGCCCGAGCGTGCGGCGAAATTCGAGGCTGTCGAAGGCAGTCATCGGCGGGTGATCCCCGGAAGCTGGGCGTACTGGGCAGGCCCGGACGCGGGGGCCGCCCGGCCGGAACGAGGCCGCGCATCGTAAGGCGCAGCCGGCGGCACCGCCACCGGGCAATGCCGGCCGGCCGCTGCCCGCTTGAGGTGCAGCGGGTGCAGTCTGCCGCCGCCGCCGTTCATGCCGCCTGCTCCGTGCTGCCCGCGCAGGCGCGCAGCGTCGCCTGGAAGGCCTCGCGCGCCGCATGCCGGGCCTGATCGCGCCGCCAGACCAACAGCGTCGCGACCTGTGCATACGCTGCCTCGATGCGGTGCGTGCGGATCGTGCCGAGCCGCCGGTGCGGCTCGACGACGCTCGCCGGCATCAGCGACACGCCCATGCCGGCGGCCACACAGCCGATGATCGCCTCGAAGGTGCCGAAGCTCGCGATGCGCGCCGGGCGCACGCCGCCATCGATCAGCCAGCGCTCCAGCAGGCCGCGGTAGGCGCAGCCGCTCCTGAACGACAGCATCTGCGGCCGGTGCAGGTCGCGCGGCCCGCCGACCGGCGGGTGCGCGGCCTCGGTGATCAGCACCAGTTCCTCGACGAACACCGGCTCGGCGTGCAGTTCCGGATGATGCTGCGGACCGGCGACCAGCGCGCAGTCGAGGCGGTAGGCGAGCACGTCGGCGAGCAGCGCCTCGGTCGTGCCGGTTTCGAGCTGCAGCTCGACCTGCGGATGCGCGCGATGAAAGGCCGACAGCGCCGCCGGCAGCCGCGCCGCGGCCGTGGTCTCCATCGAACCGATCACCAGCGTGCCCTGCGGCACGTCGTCGGCGCGCACGGCCTGCCGCGCAGCCTCGGCAAGCCCGAGGATCTGCTCGGCGTAGGCGAGCAGCGTGCGCCCGGCCGGCGTGATCGCCAGCCGCCGGCCGGTGCGGTGGAAGAGTTCGGTGCCGAGGGCCTCCTCCAGCCCGCGCAGCCGTGCGGTGACGTTCGACTGCACGTAATGCAGCCGCCCGGCGGCGCGCGTGACGCTGCCCTCGTCTGCGACCGCCTTGAAGATGCGAAGCGCCTGCAGGTCCATGATCCATCGCTCCCGGTGATAGGACCTGAACAGAATAATTCATTTTATTCGATAGAATATCCCGACTAGGCTGCGCGGACATTCCCCACCGTCCGCGAGGGCGCCGCGATGAGCACCGCCGAGCTGCAGAATCCCTCCCCGAGCGCGGCCGACGAACGCCGGCTGCTGCTCGCCGGCATCGTCGCGCTGGCGCTGGCGATGGGTGTCGGACGCTTCCTGTATACGCCGGTGCTGCCGCTGATGCTGCGCGAGCACGCGCTCGATGCCGCCGGCGGCGGCTGGCTCGCGAGCGTCAACTTCGTCGGTTACCTCGCCGGCGCGCTGTACGCGGCCCTCGGCGTGCCGGCGGCCCGGCGCATCCTCGTGGTGGCTCTGGCGCTGGTCGCGACCGCGCTGACCACGCTCGGCATGGGCCTGACCGACAGCTACGCGCTGTGGGCGCTGCTGCGCTTCATCGCCGGCGTCGCGACGGCGCTGGCGATGGTGCTCGGCGGCGCGCTGGTGCTCGAACGCCTGCCGGCGGCGCGGCGCGCGTCCGGCTCCGGCTATCTGTACGGCGGCATCGGTGCCGGCATGGCGATGACGACGCTCGCGGTCGCCGCGCTCGACCGGCTCGGCGTCGGCACGGCCGGCGTCTGGGTGCTGAGCGGAATCGCGACCGCGCTGCTGCTGCCGCTCTGCCGGCCGCTGCTGCGCCCGGCCCCGGCCGCCGCGGCGATGGCCCGCACTGCCTGCGAGGCAAAGCCGGTGCGCCTCGGCTGGCTGGTGGCCGCCTACGGACTCGCCGGCTTCGGCTACTCGGTCAGCGCCACCTTCCTGCCGGTGATCGTGCGCACGCTCGGGCTGCCGGCACTCGTTGCCGAATCCTGCTGGCTGGTCGCCGGGCTGGCGGCGATCCCGGCGAGCCTGCTGTGGGGCGTGATCGCGCGCCGGCGCGGCACCGAATTCGCGCTGGCCGCGGCCCTCGCCACCGAGGCCGCCGGCGTCGCGCTGCCGCTGCTGCTGCCGAACGCCTTCGGTGCGCTCGCCGGCGGTGCGCTGTTCGGCGCGAGCTTCCTCGCCGTGGTCGGGCTGGCGCTCGCCGTCGCCCGCGAGGCCGAACCGACCCGCGCCAGCCGCGCCATGGGCCTGATGACCGCGAGCTTCGGTCTTGGCCAGATCCTCGCCCCGGCGCTGTCCTCGGCGCTGATCGGCAGCGGTGCCGGCTTCGGCCTGCCGCTTGCGCTCGCCGCCGGCGCGCTGGTCGTCGCGTTGCTGATGCTGACGCGCCTGCACCCGCAGCCGGGCGTCGCCACGCGGCTGGAGACGGCGCCGTGAGCACGCCGGTCGCGGACACCGGCATCCGCATCGTCGGCCTGTTCCGCGGCCGGCGCGGCGTGCTGCCCGAGGAAGGCCAGGTCAGCGCGATCTTCCGCGAGCCGCTGAACGCTCCTTGCCGGCTCGGCCCCGAAGGCATCGACGGCGACCGGCCGGTCGACCGCCGCTGGCACGGCGGTCCGGAGCGCGCGCTGCTGCACTACCCCGGCGAGCACTACGAATACTGGCGCCGCCACTACCCGCAGCACGCCGCCGGCTTCGTGCCCGGCGGCTTCGGCGAGAACCTGACGACGAGCGGCCTGACCGAGGCGCAGGTACGCATCGGCCAGCGCTTTCGCATCGGCACGGCGCTCGTGGAAGTCAGCCAGCCGCGCCGGCCGTGCTGGAAGCTCGACCATCGCCACGACCTGCCGGGACTTTCCCGCGCGGTCGAGGCGACGCGGCGCAGCGGCTGGCTGTACCGCGTGTGCGAAGCCGGCGATTTCGGTCCGCAGTCCCCGCTGATCCCCGAGGGCAGCCCCGATCCGCAGGCCCCGAGCGTGCAGGCGGTCTGGGATGCGTGGATCGACGGCACCGACCCCGCCACCCTCGCCCGCCTCGCCGGCTGGCCGACGCTCGCCCCGGTCTGGCGGCAGGCGTTCGCGCAGCGACTGGCGCATCGGCGCGGCTGAACCTTCACCGGGAGAATCCGGCATGAACGAACCAGTGGCTGCGCAGGCCGTCCCCCAGGGTTTCGGGCCTTCGACGGCGCAACGCCTGCCGGTCCCCGAGCGCGAAGCCATGTCCGAAGCCCAGCGCGCGGCGGCTCAGGCCATCATCGACGGCCCGCGCAAAGCCCTGTTCGGCCCGTTCGTGCCCTTGCTGCAGACCCCGCAGCTGATGGAATGCATCGGCAAAACCGGAGAAACGCTGCGCTTCGGCGGCAGCCTGCCCGATCGCGTGCGCGAACTGGCGATCTGCATCGTGGCCCGGGAAACGCACAACCAGTTCGAATGGCTGATGCATGCGCCGCTGGCGCTCAAGGCCGGAGTGGCAGCCGAGGTGATCGACTGCCTGCTGCAAGGCAGGCGCCCGCGCGATCTGGCGCCTGATGAAACCTGCGCGGTCGATTTCGTGACCGAACTGATGCACCGGCACGGCGTCAGCGATGCGACTTACGCCGAAGCGACCGGCTTGTTCGGCGAACCGGGCACCGTCGAACTGACGGCACTCACCGGTTATTTCGTGAGCGTGTGCTGGATCATGAACGTCGCCCGCACGCCCGGCCCGCAGGATTCCCCGGCCGGCCGGCTGTCCGCGTTTCCGGCCTGAGCGACGGACTGCGCCCCGCCGGCCCGCAATGCAACGGCCCGCCAGCAGGCGGGCCGTCCGGATCGAAGAGCCGGCGAAGCGTGTTCAGCAGGTGCCGGTCTGGCTGTTGCGGCCGCCGCGCGGATTGAGCGGCGAATCGCTGTCCAGCGCGCAGGTGCGCTGGCCATCGCTGCTGCGCTTCGCGTCGGCCACCGGCATGTGCGGCTGCATGTGCCGGTCGGCGTAGCCGTAGCTGCCGGGGCGATCCTGCAGCACCGCGCGCCATTCCTCGCCGTAGACGCTGTCGGCATCGCCGGCGTGGGCGACGGCGCCGAAGCCGGCGTACAGCACGGCGGCAGCGGCGATCAGGCGCAGGTGCTTGGCGGTCCTGGCATTCACATTCGTGTTCGTGTTCATGGCGGCGCTCCTCGGGGAAGGATTTCGGGATCGGGACGGGAGCGAACAAGCTCCACACCTCCCTATTCGCGCGCAGCCGGCCGGTGGATGCAGCAACCGGCAAAAATCTCCCCCCGGGCACGAAGCCGGCACAAAAGCCGACCGCCGCAGTCCCGGCGCTGCTTCCGGAACTGCGGCGGTCGGTATGGTGAGGATCAGGCCGGCTCGGCGATGGCGCCGGCACCGGTCAGACGCGCAGCGAATTCGGCGAGCGGCAGCTCGATGCGCTCGATGCCGTATTCCTCCATGAAGCGCAGCTCGTTCTTCGTCGGCTCTTCGGGCAGCACCGCGTAGTGGCGCCCGGCCGAGCGCTTGCTGATCTGGCGCGCCCAGCTGCGCGCGAGCTGATCATCGAAGCGGCAGCCGAGGAACAGGAAGCTGCGCTCGCTGCGCAGCTGCTGCACGCGCTCCGGGATCGGCGTCTGGATGTCGATCTCGGTCAGCACCTCGACGTAATCCGAATCCGAGACGATGTAGTTGCCGGCCGGAGCAACGGCGCCGGTCGGCTGGTACAGCAGCGTCGTCCAGGCTTCGGCAGCGCCCGCCTCGACACGGCTGCCGTCGGCGGCGAAGGCATGCGTCCAGCCGTCACGGTGCTCGGCCTGCGACACGCCCTGGATGCGGCCCCAGTCGCTGCGCGACGCGAGCGCGGCGCCCATCACGTCGTCGTACCAGGTCGTGACGATCAGCGGCAGCGGCTGCGCGGCGAGCCACGCATGCAGCGGCGACGGCGTCACCGCCGGCGCGTAGGCCGTATCCATCAGGTTCTTCAGCGTCTTGCGGTGCTTGAAGTTCTCGATGTACTGCGCGGCACCCGGCAGCTTGTTCTTGAGCTTGTGCGGCACCGAAACCTTTTTGGTCATGACGCCGACCAGTTCCAGCGGCGAGGCCGGCACGGCGCTGCCATCGGCGCAGAGCGCCAGCAGGCCGGGGCCGAGGAAGGGTACGACGCGGCCGGCGGCCAGTTCGGCGCGCAGGGTATCGATCAGCATGTCGTCGCTCATCGCGGCGGACTCCTGGAGGCGGTTGCGTTCGGTTGCGAGCAGGCCCTGGGGCCCGTTCGCGAAGCTCTGCTGCCGGCCGGCGCGCCGGCGCCGGCGACGGTCGCGGTCCGTCGCCGGCCGCCGGTGCCGTCCCCGCGGGTGACGGAACCGGCGCGACGGCATCGCGGGATCAGTGCGGTTTCAGTGCAGCCGACGCGCGGCCAGCAGCACGCCGGTGGCCTGCTCGAACTGCTGCGTCAGGCGCAGGCAGTGCTCGCGGGCATCGATCAGGTGCAGGTCGAAGCGCCCGGTCTGCGCGATCGGGTCTTCCTGCACGTCGCTCGCGTCGCACACCGAGAAGCTCAGGTGCGGATAGCGTTCGCGCAGCGCACGGGCCAGATCGCCGACCGTGCCGGTCAGGGTTTCGAGGCTCTGGCCGATGTCGGCAAGTTCGGCGGGCTGGATCATGGTCAGTCTCCTTCGAGCCGGCGCGCTTCGACGGTGATGGGCAGGCGGGTGTCAGCGGCCATTTCCGGCAGGCCGAGCAGCCAGCCGTTGGCGAGGCGCACGGTGCCGCCCCACAGGTCGTCCTTTTCCTGTTCGATGACCGGCTCTTCCAGATCCTTCTTGGGCACGTACACCGACAGCTTGCCGGCCGAATCGCGGCGGATCATGACTTTCATGCAGGGACTCCCGGAGGACTGGTTTCGGAAACGGGTGCGGAGCCATCGCCCTCGTACGGGACGATCTCGTCTTCGGAAAGCCCGACGACGCGGATGCCGAAATCGACCAGATACACCGGCATGTTGGATTCCTCGTGCAGGCCGACGCGCACGATCTCGCCGATGCTGCCGGCGGCGATGATCAGCGCGTCTTCCTCGACATCCGGAAAGGTGCCGTCGTCGTTGTAGACGTGGTCGGTGACGGTGACCTGCAGGCCCCAGTCATAACGCGGCGTGGTGGATTCGATCATGGCCGTTCAGTCCTCGTCGTCGTCGTAATCCAGCGATTCGAGTTCCTTGCGCCGCATCCCGACCTTGTAGCCGTGATCGACGAACTCGACGCCGTAGATGTAGAACTGCTGCAGGAAGGTGCCGATCGATACGACGTAACCCTCGTCGCCCTTGCGCACGAGGATGTCGCCGACCTCCCGGCCCGGAAACGTGCCGTCATTACGGATGTTGCGCCGGGACTTGACCTTCTCGCCGAATTCGAAATGCGGCGGTCCGTTCAGCTCGACGACATCGGAATCACGCGAAATCTTCATGATGGAATCAGGCCTCAGGCTTCTTCGGCCAGATAATCCGGCTCGTCGAGGCGACGGCCGGCGAGCTCGCGCACCGGCTCGACCGCATCGGCGAGCAGGCGCATCAGCACGTCGGGCAGCGCGCGCAGCGCGACTTCCCAGCGCACGCGGCAGTCGGCATCGCGAGCCATCAGGCCGAGGCGCTCGACCGGGGCGCGGCGCGCGACCTCGCAGCGCACGGCGGCATCGGCATCGGCATGCATCGTCAGCACCCAGATCGGTGCGATGCGCCGGGCGACCTCGACGCGCACGGTGGCTTCCGGGTCCTTGCGCATCTGCGGCAGATAGCTCGCCGGGATGCGCTGCGCGACGACGCGGCGCACGTAGTAGTCCTCGTCCGCGGCCATCGCGAACAGCCGGTTCGGATCGAGCCGGGTGGCGACGCGGATGCGCACCTCGCGGTGCGGATCGTCGATCAGCGCTTCGAGCTGGCGCGGCGGCACGCGCATCGCGGCACTGGCACGCACGGTCTCGTCCGGGTCCGCCAGCATCGCCGGCAGCCGGAACACGCTCGCGTACTTGCAGGCGACGGCGCGCACCTCGAAGTACGGGTGTTCGAGCTGGCCATCGGCGAGCTGCGGATTGCGCGCGAAGAAGCGGTCGATGCGCTTGGCGTAGCGGTCCTCGACGCAGGCGCGGCCCGGCTCGCAGCCGGCTTCGGCGTACAGATCCGTGTGTGCGCAAGCGCTGCAGTCGAGCGCCTCGCCCTGCCAGCCGAGCACCGGGATGGCGTCGTCAGTCGTCTTCATCGTCGCGTCCTCCACGGTCGAGTACCTGCAGCAGCACGCTGGCACCGATCCGGTCGGCCGGATCGAGCAGGCGCAGTTTTTCGAACACCGCCCGGCTGCCGGCGAGTTCGCCGAGGCGTGCGAGCAGGTAGCCGTAGGCCTTCAGCACGAACAGATACATGCGGTGCGGGCCGTCGGCGTAATCGGAGAAATCGCGGCTGCCGCGCTCGACGGCGCGCCAGTCCTCGGGCAGGCCGAGGTCGCGGGCGACCTTCAGCAGCGTGCGTTCGGCGGTTTCGAGCGCCTGCGCCAGCCGCCCCTGGTAGAAGTAGAACTTGTACAGCCCGACCAGCGGCGCCAGATGCCCGGGCGCGGCGGCCTCGGCCTCCTGCAGCAAGGCTTCGGCCTTCACCGGATCGTGGTAGCTGCGGGCGGCGAGCAGCAGCGCCAGTTCGGCCTGCCGCGGCAGGCCGGCCTCGATGCTGCGGGCGAGCCAGGCGTCTTCCCAGACCTGCGGCATGGCGGTGCTCCGGTCGATGGTGTGCGGCGCGGGGCGCGGATTGGTCAGGGCCAGATTCCGGCGCCGGCCGGGACGCTGCGTCCGGCTGCCGCCGCCCGTGGCGGGCGGCGGCAGCGGCAGCGGCCGGGACGGTGCGGACAGGGTGATTTGCTGGATCATGACCGCCGCCCCCTCATCTCTCTCTCGTGCGGTATCCGGACTCAGGCAGCCGGCGTGAACGAGGTGCCGCAGCCGCAGCTCTTCGCGGCGTTGGGGTTGAAGAAGGTCAGGCCGGTGTTCATCAGCGAGTCCTCACACTCGATGACGATGCCATCGAGCATGGCCTGGCACTCGGCCGGCACGAACACCTGCAGACCGGTCTCGGTCGTGACCACGGCGTCGGTGGCCGCGGGTTCGGCCTCGATGCTGAAGTCATACGACATCCCCGAACAGCCGCCTTCCTTGACGGCGAGCCGGAAGCCACCGGCCTTGCCGCTGAAGGTGATCATGCGGCGGATGAATTTCTCCGCCTTGCGGCTGACCTTGAGGTTCATCGTCGGCGCGCTCATGCGGGCAGGCTCAGCGCGGCACGCAGGTGTTGTCGACCGGGCAGACGGCCGCGCACTGCGGCTCGTCGTACTGGCCTTCGCACTCGGTGCAATCGACCGGGTTGATCACGAACACGCCCTTCTTCTGGGAGATGGCGGCATTCGGGCAGACCGGCTCGCAGGCCGAGCAGGCGGTGCACTGGGAAGCGATGATCTTGTAGGCCATGACGGCAGCTCCTTTACGGTTTGCGAAACGAAAAGCGTGGAAACGCTGGGTGAAAGCCGGTACTGCCGGTCACACGGGACTGCCTGGTGTTTCTCCCTTTCTTTCCAGCCCCTCCCCCGCAAGTGGCGAGGGGCTCAGAAAGCGCAGCGTCCCGCTGTGACCGGCCTGACATGCATCAGGCCGCGAAGGCACCCTGACGGATTTGCGCATCACCGCGCGCGGTGTGCACGAGTTCGCCGCTCTCGACGCGGGCGACGTAATCCTTGAAGTACGCCAGCGCCGACTGCTCGATGTATTCGAAGGCGTAGGCATCGACCGGATCGATGCCGGCGGCCTGCAGATCGTTCTTCGGGCAGCCGCCGATCTTGGCGACGAACACCGCGGTGCAGTCGTTGATCGCGCGGATGATCGTGTCCAGACCTTCTTCCTCGCCGTAGCCGCCCTGGCAGTACAGATCGACGCGGCGGTGACCGACGAACTTCGCACCGGCGGTCGAGACCTCGTAAATCTGGAATTCCTTGGCGTGACCGAAGTGCTCGTTGATGCGGCCGCCGCCCTTGGTCGCCACGGCGATCAGGATCTTGGTGTCGGATTCGACGCTGGCCATTTCGGCCATTTCCTTCTCGCGCGCCGCAACCTTGTCCTGACGCTCGGCCTCGACCAGTTCCTGATAGGCCTTGCGGGCTTCGAGGTCGTATTCGATCTCGGTCTTTTCCATCAGCTTTTCGAGCGTGAATTCAGCCGAACGATCCTCGCCGAGCAGGCCGACGGCATCGGCGCGGCACTGGCGGCAGTGGCGCATCATGTTCATGTCGCCTTCGCAGGCATCCTGCAGCGCCTTCAGCTCCTGCGCGGTCGGGCCGCGCTGGCCGTTGAGGCCGAAGTAGGTGCCGTGCTCGGCTTCCGAGATCAGCGGCATGATGTTGTGCAGGAACGCGCCGCGCGACTTGACCGCCTTGTTGACTTCGATCAGGTGCTGGTCGTTGATGCCCGGGATCATCACCGAATTGATCTTGGCGAGAATGCCGGCCGAGGTCAGCAGCTCCAGACCTTCGAGCTGGCGCTCGGTCAGGATCCTGGCGGCATCGCGGCCCTTCCAGCGCTTGTTCTTGTAGAAGATCCACGGATAGATCTGCTCGCCGACTTCCGGATCGACCATGTTGATGGTGATCGTGACGTGATCGACGTTGTAATTCTTGATCATCGGCACCAGCTCGGGCAGCGCCAGACCATTGGTGGAAAGGCAGAGCTTGATGTCCGGCGCCACCTTCGAGATGCGCTCGAAGGTTTCGAAGGTCTTGGCCGGATTGGCCAGCGAATCACCGGGGCCGGCAATGCCGAGCACGGTCATCTGCGGAATCGTCGAGGCCACCGCCAGCACCTTGCGCGCGGCCTGCTCGGGCGTCAGCTTTTCACTGACCACACCGGGGCGCGATTCATTGGCGCAGTCGTACTTGCGATTGCAGTAATTGCACTGGATGTTGCACGCCGGAGCCACCGCCACGTGCATGCGGGCGTAATGGTGATGCGCCTCTTCGCTGTAGCACGGGTGGTTCTTGACCTTTTCCCAGATTTCCGGGGCCATGTCGGCCGGGCCGGCCGAGGAACCGCAACTCGACTTGCCGCTGCCACCGCTGGTACCACAGCCCTGATGATCGGCGAGCGTCTGCTTCATCTGCTCGCGGACTTCGGGGCGAATGGTCTGCAGGCTGGAGAGGGAGATGATCTGTGACACGGCGGCACTCCTTCTTGTCTGTATAACCCGAGGCAGGGCTTGTGACAGGGAGGAGCAAGCGCAATGCCACATCCATTTAGCTATTGAAAATCATGACCTTGCAGGGATTGTCGCGTGTATCGAAACCGACATCCCCGTTGTGGTCATGTCGGAGAACCCACGTCGGACGGCTTGTGTCGGCAGCGCCTGGAAGGCGCAGGCAAGGCGTGCGGGTCAGCAAACCGCAGGGTGTGCAGCTTGCTGCGCAGCGTGTACGCCGGATGCAGATTCAGGGCTGCATGGTATGCAACAAAGCTGCACACCATGCAGGCT
>NZ_DAOLKE010000027.1:0-20774 GCF_035331805.1 Plasticicumulans sp.
GCTGTCCGGTGCCGGATTTCTGGCCGAGCTCGACGAACGCGCGATCGCGCAGACCTGGGTCGTGCACCGACCCGAAGGCCTGCGCAGCCGCGCGCGCAGCACGCTGGAGCTCTATGCCGCCGACGGCCGCCTGCTCGCCGCCCTCGGCGCCCCGCCGCGGCCGACCGACGGCAGCGAATGCGCGGTCTGGCGCGCGCTGCTGCTCGGCCTGCCCGGCCTGATCCACTGAAGCCGGCAGCCGGCAGGACGCCGCAGCCGCCCCGCGCCACCTGCCGGCGCGGGAACGGAACGCCGGGAAGCGCCCCGGGATCGGCCTGAGTTCCGATCACCAGCCCCGGCTTTCAGCGAACTCCGGATTTTTTTCCCCCACCGATCGCGGCTTGCCGGCCGCGCGCGGCGGGTGGGCTCTGCCCGCAACTCCACAGCGCCACGGCGCCACAACACAAAAGCCCCGGGAGTTTTCCGTCATGCCGATCCATGCCCCGCACCCTCTCGCCCGCCCGAGCGCCGGCATCCGTTCGACCGCCCGCACGCCGCTGCAGGCCGGCTGCCTGCTCGGCGCACTCGGTGCCGCGCTGCCCGGCAGCGTCTGCGCGGCCGATGGCGACAGCGCCGCCCTGCCCGAAGTCACCGTCACCGCCCCGCAGGATCAGGGCTATCTGCGCGACGGCACCGGCCTGACCCGTCTGCCGGGGCCGCTGCGCGACATCCCGCAGTCGATCACCGTCGTGCCGCAGCAGATCATCGAGGAGCAGGGTGCGACGACGCTGCGCGAGGCGCTGCGCAATGTCTCGGGCATCAGCTTCAACGGCGGCGAGGGTGGCAATTCCGGCGACAACATCAACCTGCGCGGCTTCACGGCGCGCAATGACCTGTTCCTCGACGGTGTGCGCGACAGCGGCTCGTACACGCGCGACATCTTCAACATCGAGGCGGTCGAGGTGCTGAAGGGCCCCTCGTCGATGGTGTTCGGCCGCGGCACCACCGGCGGCGCGATCAACCAGACCAGCAAGCGCCCGTGGCTGGAGAGCGCGCACACGGTCGGCGCCAGCCTCGGCACGCTCGACCTGCGCCGGCTGACGGTCGATTTCAACGAGCCGCTCACCAGCACCGCGGCGTTTCGCCTGAACGGCATGTGGCAGCAGTCCGGTGCCACGCCCGAGGACGTGCAGTTCGACCGCTACGGCATCGCACCGTCGCTGACGCTCGGGCTCGGCACCGACACCGAGGTCAACTTCTCGTACTTCCGGCAGAAGGAGGACAACGTCCCGTACTACGGCGTCCCGTACCGCAACTTCAAGCCGGTCGATGTCGACAAGAAGAACTTCTACGGCCTCGCCGACCACGACTTCGAGAACACCACGGTCGACATCGGCAGCATCACGGTCGATCACCGCTTCAACGACAGCCTGAGCTTCCGCAACTCGACGCGCTACGCGCGCTACGACCGCTCGCTCGCCCCGACTGCGCCGCGCATCGCCGGCAACCCGCCGGACGGCACGCCGTACGAGCTGATCAGCGTCAACCGCAGCCGCCCGTACCGCGACGGCACCGACACGACGCTCGCCAACCAGACCGACATCACCGCGAAGTTCACGACCGGCAGCTTCGAGCACAAGCTGGTCGGCGGCGTCGAGATCGGCCGCGAGACCACGACCACGACGCGCTATCAGGTCACCGGCGCACCGCAGACCAACCTCGCCCACCCCGATCCGGACACGCCGGCGCCGCTGATGCGCGTGGTCGGCACCAGCAGCTACACCGATGCCTCGGCCAACACCTTCGGCGTCTACGCGATCGACGAGATCGCGCTGACTCCGGAATGGAAGGTGGTCGGCGGCCTGCGCTGGGACCGCTTCGCCGCCAGTTCGCTCGCCGAGACCTTCGCCCCGGCGACCGGCACGCAGCTGACGCACGATGACCGCAAGCGCACCGACACGATGACCAGCGGCCGCATCGGCGTGATCTGGCAGCCGAGCCCGACGCAGTCCTACTACGCCGCCTTCGGCACCTCGTTCAACCCGACCGCCGAGACGCTGACGATTTCGAGCAACAACGCCGGCCTCGATCCGGAGGAGAACCACAACTTCGAGATCGGCGCCAAGCTCGACTTCCTCGACGGTGCGCTGTCGGTGCGCACGGCGCTGTTCCGCACCGAGAAGATCAACGCCCGCACGCTCGATCCGGATCAGCTCAACGTCAACGTGCTCGACGGCCGCTGGGTCACTGACGGCATCGAGCTCGACGTGATCGGCCGCATCACGCCGCAGTGGAGCGTGTTCGCCGGTCTGGCGTTCATGGACCCGGAGATCACCGAGTCCAACAACCCGGCCGAAGTCGGCAAACGCCCGGCCAATGCGCCGCGCCATACGCTGAGCGTCTGGACGACCTACGACCTCGGCGGCGGCTGGGAGATCGGCGGCGGCGTGCAGGGGGCCGGCAAGCGCTACGGCAGCAACACCAACACCAACTACGTGCCCGGCTACACGCGCTGGGATGCCGAAGTCGCCTACAAGCAGCCGGATTTCGACGTGCGCCTGAACGTCGTCAACCTGACCGACACGCAGTGGTACGAGGCCGTCTACACCGGCCACGCCATCCCCGGCACCGGCCGTGCCGCGACGCTGAGCGTCGATTACCGGTTCTGACCCTCCTTAATAAAGCGATAAAGCGCGTCTCGACCCTCCCCTCTCCCCTCGCGGGAGAGGGGCTTCGAGCCCGCCCCGTTTCCGCCTGCCCGGACCCGTCCCGATGCTGCTGCACATCCCCGAAGTCCTGCCCCGCGACCGGCTCGCCGGCTTTCGCGAACGTCTCGCCCGCGCCGACTGGCTCGACGGCCGGCGCAGCGCCGGTCACCAGGCGCTCGCCGTCAAGCACAACCAGCAACTGGCCGACGACGATCCGCTCGCCCGCGAACTCGCCGCGCAGGCGCTGGCGGCGCTGGAGCGCAACCCGCTGTTCCTGACCGCGACGCTGCCGGCACGCATCTTCCCGCCGATGATCAACCGCTACGCCGGCGGCGGCAGCTACGGCAACCACGTCGACAACGCCGTGCGCGTGCTGCCCGACGGCACGCGCGTGCGCACCGACGTCTCGGCGACGCTGTTCCTCAGCGAGCCGGAGGACTACGACGGCGGCGAACTGACCATCGACGACACCTACGGCACGCACACCGTCAAGCTGCCGGCCGGCGATCTGGTGATCTACCCGTCGACCAGCCTGCACCGCGTGACACCGGTCACGCGCGGCGCGCGCATCGCCTGCGTGTTCTGGGTGCAGAGCCTGATCCGCGACGACGCGCAGCGCACGCTGCTGCTCGACCTGGACCTCGCGATCCAGCGCCTGAACCGCAGCGGCACGGAACCGGACGTGGCGGTGGCGCTCGGCGGGACGTACCACAACCTGCTGAGGATGTGGGCGACGCCGTGAGGAGGCTGAGGAAGGGAAGCACGGAGGCGACGGAATCAGCGAAGCAGCAGCAGGACCCTGCCTTGGCGGTCTTTTTGTACCTACAATAAGCAATGCGCTACGAATGGGATGAGGCCAAGCGTCAACAGAATCTGGTCAAGCATGGACTGGATTTCGTCCATGCCGTAGCGGTACTGGAACACCCTGATCTGCTGCTGATTGCTGACAATCGACGTGATTACGGTGAAACCCGCCTGATCGGATTCGGGCCGCTGACAGGACGCATTCATGTTGTCGTACACGTCGCGCGCACTGCCGGCTGCATCCGCATCGTGTCGTTCCGGAAGGCCAACCATCGGGAGGTGCGTTTTTATGAACAGAACGCCCAGAACTGAAAATCTGACACGACTGAGCAGCGAGGAAGCCCGTCAGCGCATTGCCCGTGGAGAATCGGAAAGCGATTGGGCGCGGGTCAACGCGATCCCGGACGACGAGATCGGTGCCGACGATCCGGATGCGCTGCCGATGACGGACGAAGAACTCGCGACTGCACCGATCCTGCGCCGGCCGGGCCAGCGCGGATTACAGAAACTGCCGACGAAGCAACGCACGACCCTGCGCCTGTCAGCCGATGTGCTTGCGCACTTCCGGGCGGATGGGGCGGGCTGGCAGACCCGGATCAACGATGCCCTGAAGCAATGGATTGCCGAACACGGTGAACGCTGACGATGCTTCGCGAGCAGCCCGTAGCCGCCACCGGTCTTCCGCGACACGCCAGTTGCCCGGCATCAGCGCGTGCATCCCGAAAGACGAACGGTCGACACGGATGAGCAGGCGCTTCGCCTGCCCCGGGTGCATACCGCCCGCCGATCGGCCCTGATACCGCCCATCCACGACCGGGGCTTGCCGCCCCGGTTTTTCATGCGCGACCACCGTCGCGCCACGCCGGGCAGCGGATCACGCATGGCGCGCATCGAAGTGCCGATGCCGCGCATGGGTCCGCAGATGACGCGCGTGGACGTGCCGATGCCGCGCAGGGACGCACGCCTGCCGGGCTTCCCGCATCGACACCGCCCTGCGTTCGCAGCGACGCCGCTTCTTCGGCTATACCCTCCCCGTCCCCACCGCCCACGAGGCCACGCCGATGATCCTGAGCACCACACCGACGCTCGAAGGCCACCGCATCCGCGAGTACCGCGGCATCGTCAGCGCCGAGGCCATCCTCGGGGCCAATGTCGTCAAGGACTGGTTCGCCGGCCTCACCGACTTCATCGGCGGGCGCAGCGGCACCTACGAAGGTGTGCTGCGCGATGCGCGCGAGGAAGCGTTTGCCGAGCTGACCAGGGCGGCCCAGCGCCTCGGGGCGAATGCCGTGGTCGGCATCGACATCGACTATGAAGTGCTCGGCGAGCAGAACGGCATGATGATGGTCGCCGTCAGCGGCACGGCGGTCGTCATCGACTGAACGCGCGCGGCCGCCGAAGACCGCTTTTCCTTCTGACCGGGGCTTTTCCCGCGCGGGGAAGGGCCGAGCCCGCGCGGTCCCGCCCGTCCGCGGGCCGAAGACCGGACGCGCATCGCCTGGCGCCCGCGCAGCGGCGCCGGCTTTCCCTGACAAGAACACCCTCCCCCGCGGGGCCGCGGGCGGAGCGGGAGTCCCGCAGATGCTGAAATCCCTGTTGCGCGCGCTGATGCGCACGCTGTTCCGCGTCGAGATCCGCGGCCGTACCGATGTGTTCGGGCATGCACGCACGCTGATCGTCGCCAACCACGAATCCTTCCTCGACGGCCTGCTGCTCGGCCTGTTCCTGCCGGTCGAGCCGGTGTTCGTCGTGCACACGCAGGTCGCCGTGCATCCGGTCTTCGGCCGCATCCTGCGCCACATCGAGCATCTGGCCGTCGATCCGGCCAATCCGCTGGCGCTGAAGGCGATCGTGCGCCTGGTCGAGTCCGGGCGGCCGGTGGTGATCTTCCCGGAGGGGCGGATCACCGTCACCGGCTCGCTGATGAAGGTCTACGACGGCGCGGCCTTCGTCGCCGCCAAGACCGGCGCGACCGTGGTGCCGGTGCGCATCGCCGGGGCGGCGCAGAGCTTCTTCGGGCGGCTGGCCGGGGTCTACCGGCTGCGGCTGCTGCCGAAGATCCGCCTGCACGTGCTCGCACCGCGCGTGCTGCCGATGCCGGATCGGCCGAAGGCGCGCGACCGGCGCGCGGTCGCCGGCCAGAACATGCGTGCGCTGCTGACCGAGATGCTGGTGCTGACGCGCCCCGGGCGCACGCTGTTCGAGGCCTTCCTCGATGCGCGCAGCACGCACGGCGCGCGCACGCCGATCGTCGAGGATCTGCGCCTGATCGAGGAGACCTACGCCTCGATGACGAAGATGGCGCTCGGCCTCGGCCTGCTGGTCGCGCGCCACGCCGGCCGCGGCGAGTGCGTCGGGCTGCTGCTGCCGAACGCGGCGGCGACGGTGGCGGCGATCCTCGGGCTGAGCCTGCGCGGGCGCATTCCGGCGATGCTCAATTACACGGCCGGCGTCGACGGCCTGCGCGCGGCCTGCACGGCGGCGGAGGTGCGCACCGTCGTCACCGCGCGTGCCTTCCTCGACAAGGGCAAGCTCGATCACCTGCCGGGCGAACTCGGCGAGCTGCGCTGGCTGTATCTCGAAGACCTGCGCGCCGGCATGGGGCTCGCCGACAAGCTGCGGCTGCTGCCGCGCCTGTTGTGGCCGCGCATGGCGCTCGATGCGCGTGTGCAGCCGCAGGATGCGGCGGTGGTGCTGTTCACGTCGGGCTCGGAGGGCAAGCCCAAGGGCGTCGTGCATTCGCACGATTCGCTGCTCGCCAACGTCGCGCAGGTCTGTGCGATCGCCGATTTCACGCCGCGCGACAAGTTCATGGTGGCGCTGCCGCTCTTTCACAGCTTCGGCCTGACCGCCGGGGCGCTGCTGCCGCTGGTCTCGGGCTGCAAGCTGTTCCTGTACCCGAGTCCGCTGCACTACCGCGTGGTGCCGGAGCTGACCTACGACCGCAACTGTACGGTGCTGTTCGGCACCTCGACCTTCCTCGGCAACTACGCGCGCTTCGCGCATCCGTACGACTTCGGGCGGCTGCGCTACGTGGTCGCCGGCGCCGAGAAGCTCGACGAGGGCGTGCGCCGCACCTGGATCGAGCGCTTCGGCATCCGCATCCTCGAAGGCTACGGCGTCACCGAGTGCGCGCCGGTGGTCGCCTGCAACGTGCCGATGGCCTGCCGCATCGGTTCGGTCGGGCATCTGGTGCCGGGCATGCAGGGGCGGCTGCAGGCGGTCGAGGGCCTGGAGCCGGGCACCGGCCTGCTCGAAGTGCGCGGGCCGAACGTCATGCTCGGCTACCTGCGCCACGAACGCCCGGGCCTGATCGAGCCGCCGGCGGCGGCCGGGGAAACGGGCTGGTATTCGACCGGCGACATCGTCTCGATCGACGAGGATGGCTACGTGTTCATCCGCGGACGGCTGAAGCGCTTCGCCAAGCTCGCCGGCGAGATGGTGTCGCTCGAAGTCGTCGAGCAGATCGCGCGCACAGCCGCGCCCGAAGCCCGGCACGCGGCGGCCACGCGCGCCGATCCTGCGCGCGGCGAGGCCATCGTGCTGTTCACGACCGATGCCGCGCTCGGGCGCGAGGCGCTGCTCGCGGCGGCGCGCACGCTCGGTGCCCCGGAACTGGCCGTGCCGCGCGACATCCGTGCGCTGGCGGAGATACCCTTGCTCGGCACCGGCAAGACGGACTACGTCCGGCTGCAAACGCTAGCCGCATCGTGAAAACGTTTGTAGCTTCAGCAGACCACGACTGTGCTGCACATCGACTAGAAACCACTGGTTGAGACAAACCCCGCCGAGAGGTGCCTGCCATGCCCAACCGCCCCGTACGCGAAGTCATCGCCAACCAGACGATCCTGACGGCTCCGGCCGCCATCAGCGTCAGCGAGGCCGCCGTGAGGATGAAGGAAAGCCGCGTCGGCGCCGTGATGGTCGTCGAAACCGACGGCGCCCTCAGCGGCATCTTCACCGAGCGCGATGCCCTGTTCCGCGTGCTCGCCGCCGGCCTTGATCCGAAGACGACGAAGCTCGCCGAGGTCATGACCCCGCATCCGCAGACGATCGCCCCCGAACGCCCGTTCGGCCATGCCCTGCACATGATGTATGAGTGCGGCTTCCGCCACGTGCCGGTCATTGATGCCGGCAAGCCGATCGGCATGGTCTCGGCGCGCGATGCGCTCGGCCCCGAGCTGGCCGTGTTCCAGACCGAAGTGCAGCAGCGCGAGCACATCGAGGAAATCCTGTAAGCCCACCGCGCCAGCCCCGACCGGGCTACCGATCCGGCCGTGTGCCGTCCGCGAGCGGTGCACGGCCTTTTCATGTCCGCCGCGAGGAGACCCGCCATGCGTCCTTCCGCCCGCGCCGCCGTGCTTGCCGCGCTGCTGGCCGGCCTGCCTGCCAGCCTGCCCGCCGATCCGCTCGCCATCGACGCCGGTGATGATGTCGGCACGCTGCTGAACAAGTACCAGGGCAAGCGCGTGACGCTGCGCCTGGTTTCCGGTGAGGAACTGACCGGCACGGTGCGTCTGGTCAGTGCCCGGCTCGTGCACATCAGCGAACTCGCCAGCCGCGAGTTCTACGACGCGGCGGTCGTGACCGGCAGCATCGCCGCGGTGATCGTGCGCACGCGCACGCAGTAAGTTCGGGCAGGCAGCACCGGCGCGCCGGCTGCCTCTGCCCGCGCCTCCCGGCCGGCCGGCGACCGGCGCCGGCTACACTGCCGGCACCCAACCGCCGCCCGGATGCCCCCCGAATGACTCCGTTTCCGTCTGCGGCCGCCGCACCCGGCCCGCTGTGGTCGCGCGGCATGGCCGCCGTGCTGTTCGCGCAGTTCTTCTCGGCCTTCGGTGACAACGCGGTGCTGTTCTCGGCGCTGGCGCTGCTGCGCGCCGAGGCCTATCCGGACTGGGCCGCGCCGCTGCTGCAGCAGTTCTTCGTCGCCGCCTACATCCTGCTCGCACCCTTCGCCGGGCCGTTCGCCGACAGCCTGCCCAAGGGCCGGGTGATGCTGGCCGGCAACGGCCTGAAGCTCGCCGGGGCCGCCGGGCTGACGCTGGGGCTGAATCCCTTCCTCGCCTACGGACTGATCGGCGTCGGCGCCGCGGCCTATTCACCGGCGAAGTACGGCATCCTCGGCGAGCTGACCACCGGCGACAATCTGGTCAAGGCCAACGGCCTGATGGAAGCCTCGACCATCGCCGCGATCCTCGCCGGGGCCATCGCCGGCGGCGTGCTCGCTGACTGGAGCGTCGGCGGGGCGCTGCTGGTCTGCACCGGCGTCTACGCACTCGCCGCCGCCGCCAACCTGCTGATCCCGCGCCTGCCGCCGGCACACCCGATCGCCGATGCCCGGCCCGGCGCGCTG
Organism: Plasticicumulans sp.; assembly: GCF_035331805.1. Lineage (NCBI taxonomy): Bacteria > Pseudomonadati > Pseudomonadota > Gammaproteobacteria > Candidatus Competibacteraceae > Plasticicumulans > Plasticicumulans sp. The sequence continues at coordinate 8,848 of NZ_DAOLKE010000027.1, forward strand.
CTCGCGGATTTCCTCGCCGCCTGCCGCACGATCTGGCAGCACCCCGACACGCGCTTCTCGATCCTCGGCACCAGCCTGTTCTGGGGCTCGGGCGTGACGATGCGCTTCCTGCTGGTGGCCTGGGTGCCGATCGCGCTCGGCCTGCACGACAACGCCACGCCGGCCTATCTGAACGCGATGGTCGCGCTCGGCATCGTGCTCGGGGCGGGGCTCGCCGGCGCGCTGGTGCGGCTCGAACAGGTCGAACGTGCGCTGCCGGCCGGCGTCGGCATCGGCCTGGCGGTGGCGCTGCTCGCGCTCGTGAACGCGCTGGTGCCGGCCTATGCGCTGCTCGCCGTGGTCGGGGCCTGCGGCGGATTTTTCATCGTGCCGCTGAACGCGCTGCTGCAGGAGCGCGGGCGCGAGACGGTCGGGGCCGGCCACGCGATCGCGATCCAGAACCTCGGCGAGAACGGCGCGATGCTGGCGATGCTCGGGCTGTACACGGTCGCGCTCGGGGCCGGCACGCCGGTGCTGTGGATCGCGCCGCTGTTCGGACTCGGCCTGTCGGCGGCGATCGCGGCGCTCTGGATCAGCCGCCGGCGCGCGCGCGCGCACTGAGCCCGGGGTTCAGCGGCGCGTCGAGATGCTCGATGAGCTGGCGCAGCTCGCCGACATCGACCGGCTTGTGCAGCAGCCGGTGGCCGTCGCCGAGGATGTGCGTCAGCACCGCCGGTGCCGTGTCACCGGTGACGATGGTCACCGGCACCGCCCGGCCGAAGATCGCGAGCAGCTCGCGCACGACCACCGGCCCGGTGGTCTCGGTGCCGAGGCGGTAGTCGGCGAGCACCAGCTCGATCGCCGCGGCGTGCGTGCGCGCGAGCAGCAGCGCACTGGCGGCATCGGCGGCGGCATGCACGGTGTGGCCCCAGACGCGCAGCGTCATCGCCAGCGCTTCGAGCACCTGCTCATCGTCATCGACGATCAGCACCGTGCGCCCCGGTCCGCTCGCCGGCAGCGGCTCCAGATGCGGGGCATCGACGATCGCCGGCGCCGGCGCCGGGCGCGTCGGCAGCGTCAGCGCGAAGCAGGAACCGCGTCCGGGCACGGAGCGCAGCGTCAGTTCGCCGCCGAGCAGCCGCGCCGTGCGCTGCACGATCGCCAGCCCCAGCCCGAGCCCCTGCTCGCGCCCGCGCCCGGCCCCGGCGACCTGATAGAACTCGCCGAACACGCGCGCCTGTTCCTCGGGGGCGATGCCGATGCCGGTGTCCAGGACCTGGATCGTGACGCGCCGGCCGGCGACCCGCCGGCAGCCGACCAGCACGCCTCCGCCGCGGCGGTTGTAGCGCAGCGCATTGGTGCAGAGGTTCGACAGCACCTGCAGCAGCAGGCCGCGATCGGTCTCGACCCAGAGGCGGCTCGGCACGCTGGCGAAGCGCAGGCCCTGCGCACGTGCCGGACCGGCGAACTGGCTGTGCAGCGTGTCAAGGATGTCCTCAAGGGCGAGCGGCGCCGGCTTCGGCTCGACCGTGCCGGCATCGAGCCGTGACAGGTCGAGCAGGGCCCCGAGCAGGCCGGACAGCGCACCGAGCGCGCGCTGCATGCTGACCGCGATGCGTCCGACATCGGCCGGCTGCAGTACCGGCCGCCGGCCGAGTTCCTCCAGCGTGCCGAGGAAGAGTCCGAGCGAATGCACGGGCTGGCGCAGGTCGTGGCTCGCCGCCGCCAGCAGCCGCGCCTTGACGCGCGTCGCGGCCTCGGCATTGTCCTTCTGGATGGTCAGCTCCCCGACCAGCGCCTGGTTTTCGAGGCGCAGGCGCACCGTCTCGCACAGCGTCGCGTGGATCTTCGAGAAGAACGACAGGTTCAGCACCAGCACGAACAGGCACAGCGCCCCAAGCTCGGTGTAGACCAGCCCGCCCTCCCACAGCGTGCGCGCCGCAAACGGCAGCGCCACCGGCAACGCGAACATCAGGTAGGCCGGCCGCCACGAGCCGTAGGTCGCGATCGAACCGCCGGCCATGCCGGCGACGACGATGCAGAGATACGCCGTGACGGTCATGTTGTTCTCGTTGAAGAACAGCAGGCCGACCGAGCCCCAGACGATGCCGGACATTGCCGCGCCGACGGTGTAGTAGCGCGCCCAGCGTCGCGGCCGGCTCAGGCGATCCGGTGCCCGCTCGTAGGCCTGCACCAGCGCCCGGCGCGTCAGGTTGACGGCGAGCACCACCAGTGCCCAGCCGATCAGCCGCAGCGTCGGCACGTAGTTGCGCAGCAGCCAGACGGAAAACACCAGCACCAGCGCATTGCCGAAGAAGATCGCCCCGAACTGCCGGTACAGCAGCTCGACCAGCCCGGCCTCGTAGCGGACCTGATCGACCTCGACGACCGTGGCTGCCGGTGCATCCGCGGCCTGGGAAAATCCGTCTGCCGGAAGTGGTCTGCCCATTGCTTCATCCTGTGCTGCATCCGGATACCGAACCGCAGGCCGCGCGCCCGGCGGGGCTGCGACTCGCGGTCTCCGGCACACGCCTGCGCGCCTGCCGTGGGTGGGATACGATATTTGACGTAATAGCAGCAGAGGAAACGGAAATGCCGACGTTCGTGATCGCCGAGGACCATGCGCTGGTCCGGGAAGGATTGGCCCTGCGCCTGTCGCTGGAGCCGGGGTGGGAGGTCATCGGCGAGACCGGCGACGGCAGCGAAGTCGAGGGTCTGGTCGTCGAGCGAAGGCCCGATGTGCTGATCCTCGACCTGCAGCTCGACGGCATGCAGGGCCTGGAGGTCTGCACCGCGGTGCGCCGGCGCCTGCCCGATCAGCTGATCCTGGTGCTGACTGCCAACCCGGAGGCCGATGTCGCACGCCGTGCGCTCGATGCCGGTGCCGACGGCTACCTGATCAAGCGCGGCGATGGTGCCGAACTGGTGCATGCGATCCGCACGCTGCTCGATGGCAGCGGTTACATCAGCGACGACATCGGCCGCGAGGTCGTCAGCGGCGGCAAGGTCGATACCCCGGTCGATGCACTGAGCCCGCGCGAACGCCACGTGCTGGCGCTGATCGCCGCCGGGCACGGCAGCCGCGAGATCGCCGACCAGCTGTCGATCAGCGTCGGCACCGTGCGCAAGCACCGCGAGAACCTGATGCAGAAGCTCGACCTGCACAGCATCGCCGAGGTCACGAGCTTCGCGATCAAGAACGGCCTGTACACGCCGCCGCGCGGCTGAATTCCCTGAATCCTCCCCGAATCCTCACGCCTGCGACGCAGGCGGAGCGGATACGACGTTTGCCGGATTGTTCCGCCGTCCTGCGGCATCGACACTCCCCCCGTGCTTCGGCCCCTGCCGGAGCGCACCGCATCAACCCGCAAGGTGCAGGGAAGTGCACCGCAACCCGGGGTCGCCGGTACGGAAACCAGCGGGCACCGGCGGGCTGGACGCCGGCCGGTCGCTGAAGCGGGGCTGCTGATACGGGTTGCCATCGGCACGGAGGCCGGCATCGGACGGGTGAGTGGCCGGCGTTGTCGCGGGGACAGCGCCAGGCCACGGGTCAGTCACCTGCGCTTCCGGTACGGCGGCCGTCATGGCCGGGGCGGCGGAACGGTTGGGCGCAACCATTCCGCCGTCTCCGGCCGGCAGCGCAGATCGCCCGCAACCGTCCCCCGCACCGCGTCCCCTCGCACCGCGCCCCCTGCCTGATCCGCCTGCCCCGCACCGTGCCGCGTTCCGCGGCGGGCTGCCGGTCCGGTCTTCCCGGCAAAGCCTTCCGTCCGCAGGCCGGCCTGCACGCCTGCGCTGCCGGACCGGCCTGCACGCCGGAGGCAGCACGGCCGTCCCTCCCCCCGCCTCTTCGAAATCGGTATCGCTGCCACGCAGAAGGCGGCCGGAAGTGAGGCTGTCATTCTCTAGACGACCGGTCTAATATCCAGTCCCATGAACCCACGCCCATCTTCCCGCCCGCGCGGCGCCACGCGCGACGAACTCGTGCACATCGGTGTGCGCATGCTGACCGAGAAGGGCTACGGCCAGACCGGTCTCGACGAGATCCTGCGCACCGCCGGCGTGCCCAAGGGCTCGTTCTATCACTACTTTCCGAGCAAGGAGGCGTACGGACTCGCCGTCGTCGAGCACTACGCGCAGTACTTCGCGAAGCGCCTCGCGCGCGCCTTCGATGACGACTCGCTCACCCCGCTCGACCGGCTGCGGCGCTTCGTGACCGAAGCCTGCGCCGGCATGATCCGGCACGAATTCCGCCGCGGCTGCCTGGTCGGCAACCTCGGTCAGGAACTCGGTGCGCACAACGACGCCTTCCGCGAGCGGCTGGAGGCCGTGCTCGGCCACTGGCAGGCGCGCGTCGCCGACTGCCTGCGCGCGGCGATCCGCGCCGGCGAGCTGCCGCCGGAAACCGACGCCGAGGCGCTGGCCGGCTTCTTCTGGATTGCCTGGGAGGGCGCGATCCTGCGCGCCAAGCTGACGCGCTCGACCGCCCCGCTCGCCCTCTGCGCCCGGGTGTTCTTCACGCAGCTGCTGCACGCCGCGCCACCGTCGCTGCCGGACTGAATCCGCATTCCCGTCGGGCTTTCATTTGCCCGATCACCGACCGACCGGTCTGTTAGGAACCGGTCTCATGCCCCGAGGAGAGTCCCGATGTTCCAGGCCGTATATCTCGACAAGCCCGCCGACCGGCTCGAAGCCGGCATCCGTGCCCTGCCCGACGACGCGCTGCCGGAAGGCGACGTGCTCGTGCGCGTCGAATGGTCGACGCTCAACTACAAGGACGGCCTCGCGATCACCGGCAAGGCGCCGGTCGTGCGCAAGTACCCGATGGTGCCCGGCATCGACTTCGCCGGCACCGTCGAGGCCAGCCAGCATCCGGCCTGGCAGCCCGGCGACCGGGTGCTGCTCAACGGCTGGGGCGTCGGCGAAGGCCACTGGGGCGGGCTCGCGCAGAAGGCGCGCGTGCGCGGGGACTGGCTGCTGGCGCGACCGGAGAACCTCTCGGCGCGCCAGTGCATGGCGATCGGCACGGCCGGCTACACGGCGATGCTGTGCGTGCTGGCGCTGGAGCGTCACGGCGTGCTCGCCGATTCCGGCGAGGTGCTGGTGACCGGCGCCGCCGGCGGCGTCGGCAGCGTCGCGATCCAGCTGCTCGCGCGTCGCGGCTACCGCGTCGTCGCCTCGACCGGCCGGATCGAGGCCGCCGGCGAGTATCTGCGCGGGCTCGGTGCGGCCGAAGTCATCGACCGCGCGCAGTTCTCGGCCCCCGGCAAGCCGCTCGGGCGCGAGCGCTGGGCCGGAGCCGTCGACTCGGTCGGCAGCCACACGCTGGCCAACGTCTGCGCGACGACGCGCTACGGCGGCGTCGTCACCGCCTGCGGGCTGGCCGGCGGCATGGACCTGCCGGCGACGGTCGCGCCGTTCATCCTGCGCGGCGTGACCCTCGCCGGCATCGACAGCGTCATGGCGCCGCTGCCGCTGCGCCAGGCGGCCTGGACGGCGCTCGCGGCCGAGATCGACACCGACAAGCTCGATGACATGACCCGCGTGATCCCGCTCGCCGAGGCGATCCCGGCCGCGGCCGAGCTGATCGCCGGGCAGGTGCGCGGCCGGCTGGTCGTCGACGTCAATGCCTGATCCGGCCATGCCGGAGCCGGCGCCGGAAACGCCGCGCCCCGCTGCAGCAGCAAGCGCAGCGGGGCGCGGGCCGGAGCCGGTGCCGGGTTCAGCCGCGTGCGGCGGCGACCTGCGACGGTGCCTTGCCGCTGAGCGCCGGGGCGCGCAGCAGCCAGCTGACGACGCCCCAGTACGCGACGTAGGCGATCAGCATCGTCAGCGCCGGATGCGCACGGTAGCCGGTCAGCGCCGCGACCAGACCGCCGGTCGTGGTCGAGTCATCGAGCAGCCAGCTGCTGTCCCACAGCGGATCGACGAGACCCGGCAGCCAGCCGAGCGAGACGAGCTTCTCGACGCCGGTGGTCAGCAGCGCCGCGGCGAGCAGCAGCAGCATCGCCTCGCTGAAGCGGAAGAACGTGCGCCACGACAGCGCGCGCGTGCCGGCCTGCAGCAGTGCGAAGGTCGCGAACGCCAGCCCGAGGCCGACCAGCGCCGAGAACACGAAGCTCAGCAGCCCGCCGCCCTGCTGCTGCACGCCGAGGCCGTACAGGAAGATCACCGTCTCGCTGCCCTCGCGGGCGATGGCGATGACGATGACGGCGACCATGCCCCACCAGTTGTGGCTGGCGAGGTTGCGCTGCATGCCCTGTTCGAGTTCGGCCTTCAGCGTGCGGCCGTGGCGGCGCATCCAGCAGACCATCTGCACGATCAGCGCGGATGCGAACAGCACCATCGCGATCTGGAAGATCTCGCCGCTGTCGCCATCGAGCAGGCTCGCGGCCTTCAGCACCATCGTGCCGAGCAGCACGGCCGCCCCGAGCCCGAGTCCGACGCCGAGCCACAGATAGCGCAGGCCCTGACCGGCCTCGGGCTGACGGCGCAGCCACGCATACAGGATGCCGATGACCAGCAGCGCCTCGACGCTCTCGCGCCAGACCACGAACAACACGTCGCCCATGATGCCCATCATGATGACTGCTCCCGGCCGCGCTCAGCGCGCGACGATCTCGCCCTGGCCGGTCTTCTCGTGGAACTCGTCGAAGAACCTGTAGCTGCCGGCCTTCAGCGGCTGGAAGTCGATCGTCGCGCGCGCGCCGGCGGCGATGACCTTCTCCTTGCGCAGCGGCTTGCTCTCGAACTCGATCGCCGAGCTGCCGGCATTGACGACCTCGACGCGGAATTTCTGGCCGGCCGTGACCTCGATCGTCGCCGGCTCGAAGCGACCGTCCTTCGCGGTCAGCGTGTACAGCGGCAGTTCATCGGCGCGCGCGGCGGTGGCGGCGAGCAGCGCGGCGAAGGCAGCGGCGGTCAGGAACTTCGGGCTCATCACGGCAGACTCCGGGGTGCAGACGGGATCGGGGGCAGGAATCGGTACGGGAACCGGAACGGAACCCTGCGTCCGCGGACGCTTGCAGCGATGATGCCGACCCGTCCAGATAAAAACAATTCTCATTTGGCGCAACCCGGAATTTTCTGCGGGATTCGCGTCAGCTCCTCAGCGCCCGCGCCCGGCCTGCGGCAGTTCGCGCTGCAGCGTCGCCAGCCAGCGGCGCGCCGCCTCGGCGTCGAAGCCGGCGAGCCGGACCACCGGGTGCTCGGCATCGTCGAGCCGGAACACCAGTTCGCGGTGGACCTGCGGCTCGGAACGATCATTGCCGCCGGGGTTCTCGTAATCGTCGAAACGCCAGCTGATGACCTGGCGGTAGTCGTAGACGCGCACGCGCGTCAGGCCGAGGAAGGCGATGCGGCGTGTGCGGCTGTCGAGGGCCACCGGGCTGACGTTGTGGTCGAGCGTATAATCGGCGTGAAAGCCGCTCGCCTGCAGATTGTCCAGGGACGCCGCGTTGTGCTGGCCGAAGAACCACCAGAGGCCGAGGCCGATGGCCACGACGAGCAGGACCAGGATCATTCCAGTTGCCTCCGCGGCTCAGGATCGGGAAGCCCGATTCTGACACGGCGGCCCTTCCGAACCGGCGAGGTATTCCGATGGCCGTCCAGCCCCTGCGCGACTCCGCGCCCGCCACGAACGACCCGCTCTGGGAAACCATCCGTGACGAGGCACGCATCACCGCCCGTCAGGAACCGATCCTCGCGAGCTTCCTGCATGCCTCGCTGCTGAATCACCGCGATCTCGGCGCGGCGCTGTCATTCACGCTGGCCGGCAAGCTCGACGGTGCGACGGTGCCGGCGATGGTCGTGCGCGAGGTGATCGAGGCTGCGATCGAGGCCGATCCGGTGCTGCTCGATCGCGTGCGCGCCGACCTGCTCGCGGTGCGCGAGCGTGACCCGGCCTGCCCGGGCTATTCGGTGCCGCTCTTGTACTTCAAGGGTTTCCAGGCCATCCAGGCCTACCGCGTCGCGCACGCGCTGTGGCGCGACGGCCGCGAGGCACTGGCGCTGTTCCTGCAAAGCCGCATCGCCGAGGTGTTCGCGGTCGACATCCATCCGGCGGCACGCATCGGTCAGGGCATCCTGCTCGATCACGCCACCGGCCTCGTGGTCGGCGAGACCGCCATCATCGAGGACAACGTCTCGATGCTGCAGGGCGTGACGCTCGGCGGCACCGGCAAGGAAAGCGGCGACCGCCATCCGAAGGTGCGCGCCGGCGTGCTGATCGGCGCCGGCGCCAAGATTCTCGGCAACATCGAGATCGGCACCGGTGCCAAGGTCGGCGCCGGCAGCGTCGTGCTGGACCCGGTGCCGGCGCACTGCACCGTCGTCGGCGTGCCGGCGCGCGTGGTCTGCCAGTGCCGCGAGCAGGAGCCGTCGCGCTCGATGGATCACCACATCTGAGGGCTGCACCGGCCCCGCCGCCGGCCGCTGCCCGGAAAAATCACGAAGGCCGTCCGGTCCTGTCCGACCGGACGGCCTTCGCCGCATCAGGGAAGCTGCTTCAGGAAAAGCAGCGCATTCAGCTCCCGGCCAGCCAGCGCCAGGCCGGCAGGGCGGCGAGCGGCAGCAGCGCGGCCGTGAGCACGAACAGCAGCGCGAACACCGCCGTGCGCGCACCGCCGCGCAGGCCGCCGCCCAGCGCGAGCAGCAGTTCGGACCAGACCCACAGCGCGGCGAGCGTGCCGAACACCGCGGCCCAGGCCAGAGCGCCGAGCCGCGCGAGTGCGGCCCAGTCCTGTGCGGCGATCAGCGCCAGCATCTCGTTCATCGGGCATCTCCGGATCGGGAAGGGAAGGAAATCGGCAGGGCGCAGGCGCCGTCAGCGCAGGAACAGCAGCAGGCCGACACCGACCGCCACCGCGATCAGGCCGGAGACCTGCGTGAAGGTCGCGACGCGGCGCAGGTTCGGGGTCGCGGCCTCGGGGTGCTTCACCAGCGCATTGCGCATCATCCAGGCAAGACCGAGATCAAACACGCCGATCGCGATCAGCAGCCAGGGCAGCCATCCGGGCAGGGGCAGGTTCATGCGGGGAGTCTCTCCGGGTCTGGTTCGGAAACGCGGGTTCAGACGCTCGGGATCACGACGCGCAGCAGCTGACGCACCTGCGCCATGCCGGCCTTCAGGGTCTGGTCGATCTGCTCCATGGTGATCTCACCCTCGCCCTTGCCGGCGCCCCAGTTGGCGACCACCGCGCAGCAGGCGTAGCGCAGGCCGAGTTCGCGGGCGAGCGCGGCCTCGGGCATGCCGGTCATGCCGACGATGTCGCAGCCGTCGCGTTCGAGCCGGCGGATTTCGGCCGCGGTTTCCAGGCGCGGCCCCTGCGTGGCGGCGTAGGTGCCGTCCTCGATCAGCGGGATGCCGGCGCTGCGTCCGCCTTCGATCAGCGCCTGGCGCAGGGCCTCGTCGTACGGCCACGTGAAGTCGATGTGCGTGACGTGGCTGAGGTCGCCCTCGAACAGCGTGTGATGGCGGCCATACGTGTAGTCGATGATCTGGTCGGGCACGCACAGCACGCCCGGTCCCATGCGCGCACTGATGCCGCCGACCGCCGCGACCGCGAGGATGTGCTCGACGCCGATGTGTTTCAGCGCCCAGAGATTGGCGCGGTAGTTGATCTGGTGCGGCGGGATGGTGTGGCCGTAGCCGTGGCGGGCGAGGAACACCACCGGGTGACCGGCGAGCACGCCGTGCGTGACCGGACCGGAGGGTTCGCCGTACGGCGTCGAGACCATCTCGCGGCGCACGATCTCCAGGGTTTCGAGCGAGGTCAGGCCGGTCCCGCCGATGATCGCGAGCAGCTTGGACATCGGTTCAGCTCCGTGGGGCGGACAGGGAAAGGGGCCGGGCAGGGCGTGGCGTCATTCGCGCAGCGCGTAGATGCCGGGGAGGTTGCGCAGGTACTCGTGGTAGTCCATGCCGCAGCCGAACACGTAGCGATCCGGCACCGTCGTGCCGGTGAAGTCGATGGTGAAGTCCGTGACCTTGCGCGCATGCAGCTTGTCGACCAGCACCGCGGTCAGCACCTCGGCGGCATCGGCGGCGCGCAGTTCGCGCACGATCTCCTTCAGCGTGTGGCCTTCGTCGAAGATGTCGTCGATGACCAGCACCGTGCGCCCCTGCACCGGCAGGCTCGGCTTCTGCACCCAGTGCAGGCCGCCGCCGCGCGTGGCACCGCGGTAGCGCGTCGCGTGCAGATAGCCGATCTGCAGCGGGAAGTTCAGCTTCGGCAGCAGCAGGCCGGCCGGGATCACGCCGCCGTTGAGCACCACCAGCACCAGCGGATCGCGATCGGCGAGCCGCGCGCTGATGGCCGCGGCCATGCGATCGAGCGCCGCCTGCACGGCCGCCGGCGACACGAGTTCCTCGGCTTCGGCGAGCACGGCACGGACGGCTTCGGGCGTAGGCTGCATCGGATCGGTTCTCCGGGCGGAGCTTTCAGTACGTGAACGTCACCGTGGCGTCGTCCATGGCCTCACTGATGATGTAGGCGCCACCGACGATCTCGGCGATCTCGGCGATCATCGCCGCATCGGTGCTCTCGCGGGCGCTGGTGCAGATCTTGAACCGCACGCCGGCCTCGTGGGCCTCGCGGATCAGGTCGAGCGCGGTGCGCCCGCGCTCGGCGAGCGCGACCGTCTCGGCATACCCCGGCGTCGCCAGCCGGCCGGTGCGCCCGGTCAGCACGATCTCGACGTCGTATTCCATCGCGGCCGCGACGGTCGCCTGGGCAAACACCGCGTGCAGCGCCACGGCACTGCCGGGATCGGTATTGGCAAGGATCATCAACAGTTTGTCGGCCATGCATGCATCTCCGCTCCGGCGGTCCCCGCCGGCAGGGCGCGGGATTATAGGGATGCGTCGCCGGCAGGGCCAACGCAGCCGGTGTTCAGGTCGCGGTCGCCGCGGCTTCGTCGAGCGGCGCCAGCGGATCGGTGAGCAGGCGCACGGCGCGCTGCCATTGCCCGGAAGCCCGCAGCGCCTCGCGCTCGAACTGGCCGCGCCCGTGCAGGCGCACCAGGCGCAGGTGCGCGGCCGGATCGTCCGGGTCTTCGAGGCCGTGCACGATCTCCAGCGCCGCGCGCCGGTCGTTGCAGGCAAGCACCATGTCGCAGCCGGCCGCGAGCGCGGCGCGCGCGCAATCGAGCGGCGCCCCGCCGGCCAGCGCCGCGCCGGCCATGTCGAGATCATCGCTGAAGATCGCGCCCTGGAAGCCGAGCCGGCTGCGCAGCACCTCGCGCAGCCAGAACGGCGAGTAGCCGGCGGTGCGCTCATCGACGCGCGCATAGACCACGTGCGCCGGCATCACGCCGGCCAGGCCGGCGCGCACCAGCCGGCCGAAAGGCACGAGATCCTCGGCCTCGATGTCGGCGTACTCGCGCGCATCGACCGGCAGCGCGTGGTGCGAATCAGCCTCGACGTGGCCGTGCCCGGGGAAATGCTTGCCGACCGCCTGCATGCCGGCCGACTGCAGGCCGTGCATCAGCGCCGCGGCCAGCGTCGCGACCACATCCGGGTCGGAATGGAAGGCGCGGTCACCGATGACGCGACTGACGCCGCGATCGAGATCGAGCACCGGCGCGAAGCTGAAATCGACATCGGCGGCCCGCAGCTCGGCCGCCATCAGCCAGCCGGCCGCCGTCGCCATCGCCCGCGCCCGGCGCGGCTCGCGGTCGTGGACCTCGCCGAGGCGGCGCATCGGCGGCAGCACCGTGAAGCCCTCGCGGAAGCGCTGCACGCGCCCGCCCTCGTGATCGACGCCGATCAGCAGCCGCGGCGAGCGCAGCGCGTGAATTTCGGCGCAGAGTTCGGCGAGCTGGCGCGGGGTTTCGTAGTTGCGCGCGAACAGGATCACGCCGCCGACGCGCGGATGGCGCAGCAGTTCGCGGTCGGCTCCGCCCAGCGCGAGGCCGGGCAGACCGAGCATGACGGGACCGAGCGGCAT
>NZ_DAOLKE010000028.1:0-6209 GCF_035331805.1 Plasticicumulans sp.
CCGGCGGCGGCCACCAGCGTGCGCAGCGCCGGCAGGAACGGCGGGCGGCGCACGGCGGGCTCGTAGCGGCCGAACAGCTTCAGGGCCGCCCGCAGGCGGCGGGCGCCGACGCGCAGCTGATGCACGGCTTCGGCGTCGTAGCCGTCGACGAGCAGGCTGCGATTGGCCGCGATCTGGCGGGCGGCGGCGGCGGTGATCACGGCGAGCGCGCCGCGGGCATCGCTGGACGGATCGAGCCGGACGGCTTCGGCCTTGACGGCGCTGCGGGCGGGGTCGGACATTAAATTCCTGTGAGAACTTGTGGATTTAGCGGCCGGGCACTGGCGCGCGCCCGGTACCGCGCTAGGCTCCCGGAACTCGTGATCGAGCCCCTTTGCCGAACGGACACGGCAGCGGCGCTCAGGGATCCGGCAGCCACAGGTCGATCAGACCGCATTCGAGAAGTCGCAACTCGTCACCCGTCCGGGGCGCACTCCGGACGGGTTCTTTTTTTGCCGGTTTCCTGATACCGCCCATGCCGATCAGGCCTCGCCGCTGCGCAGCGAGCGGATCGCGCGATCGATCCCGGCCAGCGTCAGCGGGTACATGCGCTGGCGGGCGAGGCGCTGGATCAGCCGCAGCGACATCGTCTGTTCCCAGGCCGTTTCCGGCTGCGGGTTCAGCCACACCGCGCGCGGCCAGGCCGCGAACAGCCGCTGCAGCCAGACGGCACCGGGCTCCTCGTTGACGTGCTCGACGCTGGCGTTGACCTGCGTGATCTCGTAGGGGCTCATCGTCGCATCGCCGACGATCACCAGTCGCCAGTCCGGCCCGTAGGTGTTCAGCAGCTCGGCCGTCGGCACGCGCTCGGTGCGCCGGCGGCGGTTGTCGATCCAGACGCTCTCGTAGACGCAGTTGTGGAAGTAGTAATGCTTCAGGTGCTTGAACTCGGCGCGCGCCGCCGAGAACAGCTCCTCGCAGATGCGCACGTGCCAGTCCATCGAGCCGCCGACATCGAGCAGCAGCAGCACCTTCACGGCGTTGTGGCGCTCCGGCACCAGCTTCAGGTCCAGCCAGCCGGCGTTGCGCGCGGTCGATTCGATGGTGTCGTCGAGATCAAGCGTGTCGGCGGCGCCGCTGCGCGCGAACTGGCGCAGCTTGCGCAGCGCCACCTTGAGGTTGCGCGTGCCGAGCTCGACCGTGTCGTCGAGGTTGCGGTACTCGCGCCGGTCCCAGACCTTCACCGCCCGGCCTTCGCGGCCCTCGCCGCCGAGGCGCACGCCGGCCGGGTTGACGCCGGAGTGCCCGTACGGCGAGCTGCCGCCGGTGCCGATCCAATGGTCGCCGCCGTGGTGCGCGTCGCGCTGCTCGGCGAGGCGCTCGATGAGGCGGCGCATCAGCTCGTCCCAGCCGAGTTCCTCGATCTGCGCACGCTCCTCGTCGCTCAGGTGCAGCTCGGAGAGCCGGCGCAGCCACTCGGCCGGGATCGCGAGCCGCGGGTGTTCGGGGTCGGGCGGGAAGACCGCTTCGATGCCGCCGAAGTAGTCGGCGAACACGCGGTCGTAGCGGTCGTAGAGGCGCTCGTCCTTGATCAGCGCGAGGCGCGCGTAGAAGTAGAAATCCTCGACCGACGGCCCGGTCACGCGCGCGCGCAGACCGTCGAGCAGCGTCAGGTACTCGCCGAGCCCGATCGGCAGGCCGTTTGCGCGCAGCGCCTCGATGAAGCCGGTCAGCACGGCGCTCAGCGTCCCTGGCGCTTGTGCAGGAAGATCAGCTTCTCGAACAGGTGCACGTCCTGCTCGTTCTTCAGCAGCGCGCCGTGCAGCGGCGGGATGCTGCGCCGCTCCTCGCCGGCGCGCAGCGCCTCGGGCGGGATGTCCTCGGCGAGCAGCAGCTTCAGCCAGTCGAGCAGCTCCGAGGTCGACGGCCGCTTCTTCAGGCCCGGCATCTCGCGGATCTCGAAGAACACGTTCAGCGCCTCGGCGAGCAGATCCTTCTTCAGGTCCGGGAAGTGCACGGCGACGATGGCGATCATCGTGTCGCGGTCCGGGAAGCGGATGTAGTGGAAGAAGCAGCGGCGCAGGAAGGCGTCCGGCAGTTCCTTCTCGTTGTTCGAGGTGATGACGATGATCGGCCGGTGCACGGCGCGCACGGTCTCGCGCGTCTCGTAGACGTGGAACTCCATGCGGTCGAGTTCGAGCAGCAGGTCGTTCGGGAATTCGATGTCGGCCTTGTCGATCTCGTCGATCAGCAGCACCGGCCGCACCGGGCAGGCGAAGGCCTCCCAGAGCTTGCCGCGCACGATGTAGTGGCCGATGTCGCCGACGCGCGGATCGCCGAGCTGCGAATCGCGCAGGCGCGCGACCGCGTCGTATTCATACAGCCCCTGGCGGGCCTTGGTCGTGCTCTTGATGTGCCACTCGATCAGCGGCGCACCGAGCGCGGCGGCGACCTCGGCGGCGAGCCGCGTCTTGCCGGTGCCGGGCTCGCCCTTGACCAGCAGCGGCCGCCCGAGCGTGGCGGCGGCGTTGACGGCGAGCGTCAGCTCGGGCGGCGCGACGTAGCGCTCGGTGCCGGTGAAGCGGTTTTCGCTCATTACGGATCCTCTCCTCGTCGGGCACGCGGGGAAACGGGCCGGCGCAGTATGGACCGCGGGCCGGTGCGCACGGCAAGCACGGCAGATGTGCCGGACCGGCGTGCATGGCAGGTGCAGGCCGGCCGGAAGCGGTCGAAGGAGTCCGCGCGCCGGTGCGGGGCGCGCGGCCCCGGCTTCGGCCTCTCAGCCCTCGCTGCGCCGCCCCGGCAGTGCCTGTGCCTCGGGGGGCCGGCGGCCGTCGCGCACCCAGGCGCTGATCTCGTCGGCCGGCAGCGGCCGCGCGTACAGGTAGCCCTGCACCAGATCGCAGCCGTGCAGGCGCAGGAATTCGAGCTGCGCGACGCTCTCGACGCCCTCGGCGATGACTTCGAGCCCGAAGGCGTGGCCGAGCTGGACGATGGCGCGCACGATGGCCTCGTCGCCGGGGTCGCGGTGGATGTCGGCGACGAAGCTGCGGTCGATCTTCAGCCGGTGCACCGGGAACAGCTTCAGGTGCGCGAGCGAGGCGTAGCCGGTGCCGAAGTCATCGAGCGCGATCAGCGCGCCGGCGGCGTGCAACGCCGTGAGCTGTTCGAGCACCGCACCCTGGTTGCGGTCGAGCAGCGTGCGCTCGACCACCTCGAACTCGAGCGCCGCGTGCTCGATGTCGTAGCCGGCGAGCAGCTGCGCGACCGTGTCGGCGAGGTTGCCGTTCAGGAACTGCGCGGTCGCGAGGTTCACGGCCACGCGCGGCGGCGTCAGGCCCGCCTCGCGCCAGGCGCGGATCTGGCGGCAGGCGAGGTTCAGCACCAGCACGCCGAGCGGCACGATCAGCCCGGTTTCCTCGGCGAGCGGGATGAACTCGCCGGGCGGGATCAGGCCGCGAACCGGGTGGCGCCAGCGCAGCAGCGCCTCCACGCCGGCGAGGCGCTGGCTGGCGAGGGCGAGCTGCGGCTGGTAGTACAGCTCGAACTCGTCGCTGCCGAGCGCGCGGCGCAGCTCGGATTCCAGCGCCCGGCGCACGGCGAGCGCGTCGCGCAGCTCGCGCGTATAGCCCTGCCAGCGGCTGCGGCCGGCGGCCTTGGCGCGGTACAGCGCCAGATCGGCATTGGTGACGAGCTCCTGCGCGCCGCCGCCGTCCTCGGGACAGGCCGCGAGCCCGACGCTGGCACCGCAGTACAGTTCGAGCCCGGCCCAGGCCACCGGCCGCGCCAGCGCCTCGACCAGCGTCTCGGCGACGGCACCGGCGGCCGCGGTGTCGCTGCTCGGCAGCAGCAGCGCGAATTCGTCGCCGCCGAGGCGCGCGACCCGGCCGCGCGGGCCGGCGGCGATCGAGATGCGGGCGGCCATGGCCTTCAGCAGCGCGTCGCCGGCGTCGTGGCCGTAGCTGTCGTTCACGTCCTTGAAGCGGTCGAGATCGAGCAGCAGCAGCGCGAAGCGCCGGCTGCGGCCGTGCTGGCCGGCGAGCAGGCAGGCATCCTCCAGCCACATCCGGAACTGCGTGCGGTTGCCGAGCCCGGTCAGCGGATCGTGGTGGGCGAGGTGTTCGAGCCGGCGTTCGGCGGCAAGGCGCGCGTGCAGGGTCTTGCGCAGCATCAGGATCAGGGCGGCCAGGCCGGCGCTGGCGCCGAGCACGAACAGCAGCAGTTCGGCGAGGCTGGTGCGAAAGCGCGCGAGCGTATGGCCCTGCGCCTGCAGCTGCATCATCGAATGCCCGGCCACGTCATCGAAAAGCTGCTTGCTGGCGATCGCGGCGCGGTTGATCGGCCCGCGCGCGGCGCTCAGGCGCTCGGTGTCGGGCGGGGGGCCAAGCCCCGATTCGAAGGCATCGAGCGCGCGTTCGAGTTCGGCGCGCACGATGTCGAGCTGGCGTGCGTACTGATCCGGCAGCAGCAGCGGACGGCTGTCGCGGGCGCGGGTGCGGGCGACATCGATGGCCAGGCGGGCCGCCTGCAGGCGGGACTCGTCGGCGCGCAGCAGCAGCAGCTCAAGCTGCGCACGCACCGAGCGCACGTCCTGCAGCAGCACGCCGAGATCGCGTTCGTTCTCGAGGCTGGCGATCGGCAGCTGGCTCTCGATGCCGATCGTCGTGCGCCAGACGTGCCAGCTCGCGCCGCCGGCGATCAGCAGCAGGCCGAACAGCACGCCGAGCAGCGGCCAGCGCGTCACCCAGGCGGAAGCGTGCCCGCGAGCTTCATTCATGGCAGGCATGGGAGGTTCACGGCGCGGCAGCGTCCGCTTCGGCTTCGATGCTCTCGATCATCCACACCCAGCGCAGCCGGAAGCCGGGGCCGGCGAGCGCCGGGTCGCTGTCGCGCGGATAGATCAGCCGCAGCGGGCCCTTGCCGGCGATGTCGAGCAGGCGGCCGTCGCGGCGCGTGGCCAGCAGCAGCCCGTGTTCGGCCCAGTCGGCCCGCGGGATCGCCTGCGAGTATTCATCGAGCGCCCGCACGCGGATGCGCGCCGCCCCGGCGAGTCCGGCATCGGCGAGCAGCCGCGCGAGCGGCACGCCTTCGTAGACGCCATCGTCCGCGGGCCAGAACGTGTGCGTGGTCACGCGCAGCAGGCCGAGCGCCTCGATGCCGGCGCGGGTATAGGTGCGCGGGCCGTCCGGCGTGTGGATCGTCAGCACCGGCGGCCCCGGCGGCGGGGCCGGCAGCTCGACCGGCACCGGCAGCGTGCCGGGCGGCGCGGCGCGTGCAGGCGCCAGGGCGGCCATCATGGCGAGGCAGAGCCAGACGCACAGGCCGGCGGTGCGGATCGAAAGACGCTGGCGGACGGGCATGAGCGGCGGGCTCGACTCCGGGAGAAGAGATAACGCGCAGCGGCGGGGATCGGGTGCCGGGAGTGTGTGCGGTCGGCCGTTCCGTGACAATGGCGCGGCCGCAATACCGCGGAGTGCAGGCGCAGGGGGCGAGGCCGGCATGGATCAGGCCGTCGGACTGGACGTGAGCTGCGAGCCGCCGTGGCTGCAGGTCGATCTCGGGGCGCCGCACCGCTGTCTGGGCTGGGCCGTGCACCGGCCGGGCCGCGTCGTCGCCCGGCACGTGGTCTGGCTGCAGGTCGACGAGGCGGAACTCGCCCCCGGCGTCGATCCGGCGGCGCTGCTGGGTGCGCGGCTGGCCGCGCGCGGGCTGGCGCGGGCCGTCGGCCTGATGACTGCGCGCCGGGTCAGCGCCTGGGAGGCCGGGCGGGCGGTGGTCGGGGATGTGGGGGTCGATACGGTGCTGACGCTCGGTCTGTCGAACGCGGTCCACGTCGCCGGCGAGGCCGGCCCGCAGCCGTGGCGGCCGGGCACGATCAATCTGCTGGCGCGGCTGTCGGTGCCGCTCACCGACGCGGCGCTGGTCGAGGCGGTGTCGATCGCCGCCGAGGCGCGCACCGCGGCGCTGCTCGAAACCGCCGGTCCCGCCGGCGGCACGCTGACCGGCACCGGCACCGACTGCATCGTCATCGCCGTGCCGCCGGGCCCCGGCCGGCCGTACGCCGGCCTGCACACCGCGACCGGTCAGGCGCTGGGCCGGGCGGTCTACGACACCACCCGGCGCGCGGCGCTGGCCTGGCAGGCGCAGCGCTGAGGTGGCGCTCAGCGCTTCAAAGCGCCGGCCTGGCGGCGGGTCACGGCGGGGGTTGCGTCGGCCGGTTCGCAGGCCGG
>NZ_DAOLKE010000028.1:6309-20344 GCF_035331805.1 Plasticicumulans sp.
CCGCGTCGGGTCCGGACGTGCCGGGCACGTCCTCGGGAATGCGCGCCAGGGCCGTGCGGCGATGACGCCGATACCAGCGGATCCAGGTCAGCAGCTGTTCCGTGCTCAGGGTGTGCATCCGTTGCTCCTTGCGGGAAATGGAATCTTCGGGGTGGGAGGCGGGCGGGGGACGAGAGGGATCGGGCACGGCGGACCGGGACGCACAGGGTAGCCGATGGCAGTCGCGGCGGGCGATGCAGGAGGTGCACGGCTGCTGATGAATCAGATCACGGTGCGATCCTGCGCCCTCGGGCTGCGGGCCTTGCCGGATGATTCAGGCGTCCGGGCGGCGCAGGGCGGCGCGGATGCAGGCGAGCGTGCCGAAATCGTGGCGTTCGCCGAGCGCGGCGTGGATCGGCTTCAGGTCGTGCCAGCCGGCCGGATCGACGCTGCGGAAGGCGGCCTCGATGGTTTCGAGCTCGGCGACCGACAGCTGCGGCAGCACCTCGTCGAGTTCGGCCTCGCCGCGGCGCACCAGCGGGGCCAGCCAGCCGAGCACCTGGCTGCGCGGCACATCGAGGCGCGCGGCGATCTCGTCGACGCCGGCACCGCGCAGCAGCAGGCTGCGGGCCTGGGCGGCCGGATCGCCGGCCTCGGCGTCGGCAGCCGGGGCCTCGCCGGCCTCGTGTCCGAGCAGCACGGCCAGGAAGGTCTCGCCGTAGCGTTCGAGCTTGCTGCGCCCGACGCCGGAGACGGTCGCCAGTTCGGCGAGCGTGCGCGGTGCGCGGACGATGAAATCGAGCAGCGTCGCATCGTGGAAGATCACGTACGGCGGCACGCCCTGCTCGCGCGCCAGTTCGAGGCGCTTCTGGCGCAGGGCGTCCCACAGCACGCGCTGCTCTGCTGACAGCGTCTGCGCCGGGCTTTCGCGGCGCGGTCCGCCGGTGGCCGGTTCGCGTTCGCGCGTGCGCCGGTTCGGCGGCGGGTCCTTGCGCAGGTGCAGCGCCGTCTCGCCGCGCAGCACCGGCCGCGCGGCGTTCGTCAGCTTCAGCGCGCCGTAACCTTCGAGGTCGACTGCGAGCAGGCCGGCGGCGACCAACTGCCGGTAGACCGAGCGCCACTGCGCCTCGCCCAGTTCGCTGCCGATGGCGAAGGTGCTGACCTTGTCGTGGCCGTGCTGCGCGACCTTGTCGGTGGCTTTGCCGAGCAGCACGTCGATCAGGTGCGCGACGCCGAAGCGCGCGCCGGTGCGGTGCACGCAGGACAGCGCCTTCTGCGCGGCGACGGTCGCATCCCAGGTCTCGACCGGCGACAGGCAGGTGTCGCAGTTGCCGCAGGGTCCGGGGTATTGCTCGCCGAAGTACGCGAGCAGCACCTGCCGGCGGCAGCGCGGGGTCTCGCAGTAGGCGAGCAGGCTGTCGAGCTTCAGCGATTCGACGCGCTTCTGGCGCTCGTCGGCGCCGGATTCGGCGAGCATGCGCCGCAGCTGGATCGCGTCGTTGAGCCCGTAGCTGAGCCAGGCGTCGGCCGGCAGGCCGTCGCGGCCGGCGCGGCCGGTCTCCTGGTAATAGCCCTCGACCGACTTCGGCAGGTCGAGGTGCGCGACGAAGCGCACGTTCGGCTTGTCGATGCCCATGCCGAAGGCGACGGTCGCGACCATGACCACGCCTTCCTCCCGTAAAAAACGCTGCTGGTGATCGCGGCGCACCCCGGCCTCCAGCCCGGCGTGGTAGGGCAGGGCGTGGATGCCGCGTCCGGCCAGCCAGGCGGCGGTTTCGTCGACGCTCCTGCGCGACAGGCAGTAAATGATGCCGGCCTCGCCGGCATGCTCGGCCCGGATGAAGGCGAGCACCTGCTCGCGAGCGCGGTCCTTGGCGACGATGCGGTAGCGGATGTTCGGCCGGTCGAAGCTCGACACGAACACGCGCGCATCGAGCAGGCCGAGGTGCTCGCGGATGTCGTCGCGCGTCAGGGCGTCGGCGGTCGCGGTCAGCGCCACGCGCGGCACGTCCGGGAAGCGCTCGTGCAGCACCGACAGCGCCCGGTACTCGGGCCGGAAGTCGTGGCCCCACTGCGACACGCAGTGCGCCTCGTCGATCGCGAACAGCGCGAGCGGCGTGCGCGCGAGCAGGCCGAGGCAGCGCTCGGTGACCAGCCGCTCGGGCGCGACGTAGAGCAGGTCGAGTTCGCCGGCGGCGAATGCACGCTCGGTTTCGCGCACGCTGGCGGCATCGAGGCTGGAGTTCAGGTACGCCGCGCGCACGCCGAGCTGGGTCAGCGCATCGACCTGATCGTGCATCAGCGCGATCAGCGGCGAGACGACGAGGCCGGTGCCGGCGCGCAGCAGCGCCGGGATCTGGTAGCACAGCGACTTGCCGCCGCCGGTCGGCATCAGCACCAGCGCATCCCCGCCGCCGGCGACGTGCGCGACGATCTCGGCCTGCGCGCCACGGAAGGCGTCGTAGCCGAAGACGGTGCGCAGGATTCTCAGGGCGGGATCGGACATGGGGGCGCAAGGATACGCGGACCCGCCACGGCTGCCACGTGCGCCGGCTCGCGCCCGCCGGCGTTCAGAGCAGGCGCCGGACCTCGGCGCACTGCTCCTCGGCGGCATGCACGGCCGCGCCGAGCTGGCGGTCGGCGACCGGCGGACCCCAGAGCGTGCAGAGCCCGGCCCAGGCCGCATGCACGAGTTCGCGCAGCAGGGCTTCGTCGTAGGCCCGCGCCGGCACCGGACCGCTGCCGTCCAGCCACGCGACCAGCAGCTCGCGATCGGCGCGCGAGAGCTTCGCCGTCATCGCCGCGCCGACCAGCGTACTGCGCAGTGCCGTCGCGGCCTTCGGGTCCTGCTGCCCGCAGCGCGCGAGCAGTGCACCGACCAGCAGCACGAAGGCGCGCGTCAGCGCCGGCACCGCCCGGTCCGGGGTTTGCGCCGCTGCGGCCAGCAGCACCGGACCGCGGCGCGTTGCCGGCAGCAGCAGGTGCTGCACGAGCTGGCGGTGCATCTCGCGCAGGCCGAGCGGCACGCCGAACTCGCGCACCAGGCAGTTCGCGTAGGCGCGCAGCGCCCCGGGCCGGTGCGCGTAGTCGCGCGACCAGACGGTGAGCGCGGCGCGCACGCCTTCGGGGGACAGCAGGCTTTCGAGCAGCGTCGACAGGGCGTCCTGCTGCTCGGCGAAGCCCGGGTCATGCTGGAAATCGTGTACGGCAGCCATGTCAGCGGATCTCCTCGTGCAGGGCGATGCCCTGGAATTCCGGATAGCCCTGTTCGTGATGTTCGGCGTAATCGAGACCGCGCTGCTCGGCGATGCCGCGCGCGCGCAGGCCGATCGTCAGGTCGAGGGCCTTGAACATCAGCCAGGCGCTCGGGAAGGCCCAGATGAAGGCCGTGCAGATGCCGATGACCTGCACGGTGACGCGGGTCGGATCGAACAGGTGCGGGGCATAGAACAGACCGGCGGCGAGCGTGCCCCAGGCGCCGCAGACGCCGTGTACCGGCACGGCACCGACCACGTCGTCGAGCCGCAGGTGCAGCATCGCCCGTTCGGAGGCGACCATCAGCATCCCGGCGATCAGGCCGGTGAACATCGCATGCAGCGGCTCCATGGTCGCGCAGCCGGCCGTCACCGACACCAGGCCGGCGATCGAGCCGTTGACGGTCGCCGTCAGCAGCACCGGGGCCTGCAGCAGGCGCTGCATCGCGATCGTGCCGATCGCGCCGGCGGCGGCCCCGAAGTGCGTGTTCAGCACGATGCGGCCGATGCCGGCCTCGGCCACGGCGGTCGAGCCGCCGTTGAAGCCGAACCAGCCGAGCCACAGGATGAAGCCGCCGAGCGCGACCGAGCCGAGGTTGTGCCCGGGGATCGTGCGCGGCTCGCCGTTCGGCCCGAAGCGTCCGAGCCGCGGCCCGACCACGAGGATGCCGGCGAGCGCGCACCAGCCGCCGACCGAATGCACGACGGTCGAGCCGGCGAAGTCGATGAAGCCGATCTGCTTCAGCCAGCCCGTCCCTTCGTACAGGCTGCCCCAGGCCCAGGCGCCGAACACCGGATAGATGACGCCGGTGATGACGATCGAACCGGTGATGTAGGCCCAGTAGTGCGTGCGCTCGGCGAGCGCGCCGCTGACGATGGTGGCGGCCGTGGCCGCGAACATGGTCTGGAAGAACAGCAGGCTGTAGTCGAGCTGTTCGGCGTTGCCGAGCAGGAAGTGATCGCGCCCGAGCCAGCCGTCGGGGCTTTTGCCGAACATCAGGCCGTAACCGAGCGCCCAGAACGCGAACGCCCCGAAGCAGCAGTCGGTGTAGTTCTTCATGATGACGTTGATGGCGTTCTTGGCGCGCGACTGGCCGCTTTCGAGCAGCGCGAAGCCGGCCTGCATGAAGAACACCAGCGCGCCGGTGGTCACCAGCCAGACGGTATCGAGCGCGAGTTTCAGGGCGGCCGGATCGGTGGCGGCGAGCGCCTGCGGAGTCACCGTCAGCAGCGCGAGGGCGGCGAGGGCCGGGAAGGGGGGGCGGGGCAGCATGTCCGAATCGTCCGTGCGGGAAGGGAAACCGGGCTCGCCGGTGCGCCGCTGCCGCAGCGACCGGTCGATGCGCCCGCATGCTACCCGCGCCCGCCGGACGTGCGCATACGCTGCCTGCCGGGGTCGGACCGGAAAATCCGCAGCCCCGTACCCGGGTTTCGCGGGTACTGGTTCAAATTCATGTTTTATCTGGATTTCATTCGTGCGGGCCGCCCGGATGGCATCCGGAGAGCCCGCAATTAAATTACGTCCATACACGGTCTGTGCCGTTCCTGCTAGGCGCCTGCCGGCCCGCCGTGGCAAGGTGCGGCGTTGCCGCCGTCCGGGGCGCAGGGTGAAACGTGATGTCCGAGGAATGGTTCGACGTGGTCGACGAGCACGACCGGCCGCTCGGGCGCGCGCTGCGCGCCGAGGTTCACCGGCTCGGGCTGCGTCACCGGTCCGTGCACATGCTGGTGTTCAACGCCGCCGGCTCGGTGTTCCTGCAGAAGCGCTCGCTCGCCAAGGACAACTGTCCGGGGCTCTGGGATGTCTCGGCGGCCGGCCACGTCGGGGCCGGCGAGGACTATGACGCGGCCGCCCCGCGCGAGCTGGCCGAGGAGCTCGGCTGCGTGCCGGCCGTGGCGCCCGAGCTGCTGTTTGCGCTCGAGGCTGCCGAGCACACCGGCTGGGAGTTCGTGCGCGTCTACCGGGTCGAGGCCGAAGGGCCGTTCGAGCTGGATCCGGTCGAGATCGCCGAGGGCCGCTGGTTCACGCCGGCCGAGGTCGATGCCTGGCTGGCGGGGCGCGCCGCCGAAACCACGGCGACGCTGCGCATCATCTGGTCGCGCGTGCGTGCGGCCGCCGCCGGCCTGCCCGGGGCCGACGGCCGCTAGCCGGCCTGACCGTCCGGCGCCGGGCCGTGACGGCGCTGCTTGCGCCGGCGCTTGGTCGCATACATCGACTGGTCGGCGACGCGCAGGAGCTTCTCCGGCGTCGTGCCGTCGCGCGGGTACAGCGCAACACCGATGCTGCCGCCGAGGCCGAGTTCGCGATCGAGCACCTCGAAGGGTTGCGCCAGCGCTTCGGCGAGCGTGACGCGGATGTGCTCGATGTCGCCGACCGTCGGCACCGGGCCGGCGACCACGACGAATTCATCCCCGCCGAGCCGCCCGACCAGATCGGAGCCGCGCACCCGGCGCCGCAGCCGCTCGGCGACCGCGATCAGCAGCGCATCGCCGTAGTCGTGGCCGAGCGTGTCGTTGACCGGCTTGAAGTCGTCGAGATCGATGTAGAACAGCCCGACCAGCCCCGGCGCTTGTTCGCCGGTTTCGGTGAGCAGGCGCTCCAGCGCGTAGATGATGCCGCTGCGGTTCGGCACGCCGGTCAGCGGGTCGAGTTCGGCGAGCCGGCGCAGCTGCTGCTCGCGCTGCTTGAAGTAGGCGATGTCGCGCAGGAAGCCGACGAAGTACGGCCGCCCGCCGATGCGGTACTCGCTGATGGTCAGGAAGGCCAGATAGGTGCTGCCGTCGCGCCGGCGCACCGTCACCTCGCGCCCGACGTTGATCACGCGCGCCTCGCCGGTGGCGAGATAACGGTGCAGGTAAGCGTCGTGCTCGTCGCGCATCGGCGCCGGCATCAGCACGCTGACGTTGCGCCCGAGCAGCTCGCCCGGCTCGTAGCCGAGCGTGGCGCTGGTGGCGCGGTTGGCCGAGCGGATGATGCCGCCGGTGTCGATGGTGATGATCACGTCGAGCGCGGCGTCGAACAGCGCCTCGCTGTGCGCGTGCGTGGCTTCGAGCCGTCCGAGCGCGCGGCGCAGCTGCATCTGGGCTTCCTCCAGCTCGCGCGTGCGCGCCGCGACGCGCGCTTCGAGCAGCGCGTTCATGCGGTTGAGCCGCTCGGTCTGGCGCTCGCCGGTGGCCAGCAGGAAGTTGATCAGCATCGCCAGCTTCTGGATCGTGTGATCGGCCGAACCGGTGCCGACCCGGATCGAGAAGTCGCCGTCGAGCACGCGGCAGACCCCGTCGGCGATCGCCTCGATTTCGAGGCGCATCGCGTCGTCCCCGGGGCCGGCCTCAGGCGGCGGGGGGAACAGGGGACTCATCGGGTGCGGTGGTCTCGAAGCGCTCATGCCTGCGCGTGTCCCCGGCAAAGCGGATCCAGGACAGATCGTAGATGGCGACCATGCCGGTGCCGCTGCCGTTCACCTGCATGCGCACGTCGGCCACGTCGCGGTAATGGCGCACGACCCAGCGCAGCAGTTCGCGATACAGCGCCAGCAGGCCGGGGCTGGCGCGCCAGCGGATGCGCAGCGCATCCGGGGCCGGGGTTTCGATCTCGATCGGCCCGGGGGCGCCGGTCGGCAGCGGGTCCGGCCCGGCGCACTGCGCGCCGGCATCCAGCAGTCCGGCGAAGCGCGGCTGGCTGCGCAGGAACTCGCGCGAATCCGGCGCCAGTTCGAAAAAGCTCGGGAACACCCGCAGCGCCCAGGCACCGGCGTGCGCGGCATAGGCCCGGTGCAGCGCCGCGGCGTCGAGCTCCAGCACCTGCGCGGCGGTGGCGAGCAGCCGTTCGGCGTCGGTGTCCGGATAGCAGGTATCGATGCGAAAGCGCGTGCCGGCCGGCAGGCCGGCCTGTTCGAGCAGCCGCGCGACGGCGCCCGGGCCACCGTGCAGGGCGAGCAGTTCCGTCAGCGTGACGTGGAAGATCCCGAGCATCGCTCCCTCGAACGGAGCGCGACGGCGCCCCCGAAACATTACCGCATGGTAACGCGGCGCTGCCCGGGGGCGTTACGGAAGTCGCCGGCTCAGCTGCTGTACAGGTGATGCACGAAGTCGTCGACCTCGGCGTTGAGCTGCTCGGCCATGTGCGACAGCTCGCGCGCCGCCACCAGCAGTTCGTCGGCGGCCGAGGTCGTGCCGGTCGCGGCTTCCATCATCTCCTGCAGATCGGCCGACACCGCGCGCGAGCCGTCGGCGGCGGCGCGCACGGCGGAGCTGATGTCATCGGTCGCGCGCATCTGCTCCTGCACCGTGCTCGAGATCGACGAGGAGTTGCGGTCGATGTCGGTGATCGAGCGCGTGATGTCGGCGATCGAGCGCACGACCTCGTCGGTCGCGCCCTGGATGCGGTTGATCTGGTTGCCGATGTCGTCGGTGGCCCCGGCGGTCTGGTTCGACAGCGCCTTCACCTCCGAGGCGACCACCGCGAAGCTGCGCCCGGCGCTGCCGGCGCGCACGGCCTCGATCGTCGCGTTCAGCGCCAGCAGCCGCGTCTGGCCGGCGATCTTCTGGATCAGGCCGCTGACGCGGCCGATGCTGCTGGTGCAGCCGGCGAGTTCGCGCACGGTGCCGTCGGCGCGCTGCACGTCCTGCGCGGTCTGGTGCGCGAGTTCGGTCGAGGCGCTGACGCGCCGGCCGATGTCACCGATCGACTCGGCCAGACCGTGCGTGGACTCGGCGATGCGGCTCATGCGCTCGGCGGTCTGCGTCGAGGCCGCCGCGGCGCTGGTGGCGCGATCGACGGTCAGGTCGGCGATGCGCTTGAGCGATTCGGCGGTCGAGGCAAGCTCGGTGACCGCCGCCGCCAGCGTCTGCGCGACGCCGCGGATCGAGGCCTCGAAGGAATGCGCGAGCTTCTGGCGGCGATCCTCGGCCGTGTGCAGCGAGACGCTCTTGCGCTGCATCTCGCCGATCGCGCCGTTGATCTGTTCGGCCGTGCGCTTGAAGCTGCCGCGCAGGCCGTGCGGCAGGATCGGCCGGAAGTATTTGTCGTGGCTCGCGTAATCGAGTGTCGCACTCGATTCGCGCAGCAGCGCGTCGCTCATGTCGAGCATGCGGTTGATGCTGTGCAGCATCATGGCGAGGTCGCCTTCGGCGTCGATGTGGATCAGCCGCGGTTCGAGATCCCCGTCGGCCGCCGAGCGGCAGACGCGCGTGACCTCGCTCATCCAGTGCCGGTAGCGCGCGACTTCGGCACGCAGCGTCTCCAGCTCGGTGGCGTCCGTGCGCGCGACCGCTTCAGAGACCGAGGACGAATTCATCGTAGGCGACTCCCTGTTCGGCGAGCAGGCGCTGCATCAGCGCATACGAGGCGGCGAGACCGGCACTGCGGTCGGTGTGGCGCTGCTCTTCGGCGAGCAGCGTGCGGTACAGCGCTTCGGCCTTGGTGACGGCGTCGCGCCGCGGCACGCGCCGGTTGGAGTGGTAGCCGATGATGTCGCCGCCGGGGCCGAAGGTCGGCGTCACGTGGGCGAGCACCCAGTAGTGATCGCCGTTGACGGCCATGTTCTTGACGTAGGCGAAGCATTCGCTGCCGCCGGCGATGGTGTCCCACAGCAGCCGGAACACGCAGCGCGGCATGTCGGGGTGGCGGATCAGGCAGTGCGGTTCGCCCAGGGCCTCGTCCTCGTCGAGACCGGCGATGTCGAGGAACACGCGGTTTGCGTAGGTGATGTGCCCTTTCAGGTCGGTTTTCGAAACGATGATGTCGTTTTCAGGGAAAAACCGTTCACGCCCGCTGGGCTGGACCTTGTACTTCGCCATCGCTCTCTCCCCCGCGTCCGCGGCATCGGCGGCGCCGGATGTTGGTTTGGTGAGCCAGCAGACCGCTACAGGAAGCGCGGCCGGTGCGCGGCCAGCCGGCAGTCTATGCAATGCCTCCATGCCCCGCCCGGTGCCGACGGCATCGCGGCAGCGGTCGACACGCGAGTTCACTGCCCCATATCGGCCGCTTGCGCGCGGGCTGCAGGGCAGGGCAGTTTTTCGCTGCACTGCTAGGCTGCGTGAGGTCCGCGCCGGTGTTTGCAGGTCCTGCCGGGACCGCCTCCGTGCGCTGCCGAACCCGTCCTGCAGGGAAACCGCCTGATGAAGATCACCCTGACCCACATCCCCGAAACCGCCGACATCGATGCCGTGCGCGCCTTCCTGCGCGAGCACGGCATCGACGATGCCGGCGAGATCGTGCTGATCGAGGGCGACGGCAGTCTGCCGGCCGTGGCCTTCGAGCTCGAGGTCAGTGCCGCGGTCGCCGAGTCCATCGCCGCGCATCTGCGCGGCAAGCTCTGGGACGGCCACGTCATCGGCGCCGGCCTGCTGCTGATGTCCGGTCACTGACGGCCGGCCTGCACCGCACGAGCCGCAGCATTGCTGCGAAATCCTGCCTTCATCGCACTGCACCGGCAGGCCGGCGCGGTGCTTCTCCTGTCATCTCCCGTGAGGGTCAGCTCATGAGTCAGACGAATCCGAACCTCGGGCAGCCGGCGCCGGCCGGACTGCCGGAACGCCTGCAGGCGCTCGCCGACCGCTGGTCGGACTGGCAGGACGAACTTGGTGGCGTGCTCGGCCATGACCTGCAGCGCGTCGTGGCCGCCGCCGCCGCGCGTCAGTCGCGCCGCTGCGATCAGGCCGCACGTCTCGCAACCGCGGCATGGCAGCCGGGGCAGACGGCAGGCGTCCTGCACTACGCCGTCGACTCGCTGCAGCGCACGCTGCTGTTCTGGGACACGCTGCGCGAGCGCGGCAACGACTTCATCGAGCTGTACCGTGCCGGCAATCCGCCGCTGCTCGCCTTCGACTACGAGACCCTGATCGACGGGCGCAACTTCGACGAGCAGCCGGTCAACTACGCGCTGGTGCGCATCCTGCCGCCGGCCGGCGTCACGATCGATGCACGCAAGCGCCCGTACCTGATCGTCGATCCGCGTGCCGGCCACGGTGCCGGCATCGGCGGCTTCAAGCCCGAATCGCAGGTCGGCGTCGCGCTGCGGGCCGGCCATCCGGTGTACTTCGTGATCTTCTTCCGCGATCCGGTGCCGGGTCAGCGGCTGCGCGACGTGGCCGCCGCCGAGGCGCGCTTCCTCGCCGAGGTCGTGCGCCGCCATCCGGACAGCGACAAGCCCTGCGTGATCGGCAACTGCCAGGGCGGCTGGGCGGTGATGGGCATGGTTGCCGCGCATCCCGATGCCGCCGGGCCGCTGGTCATCAACGGCGCGCCGATGTCGTACTGGGCCGGCACGACCGGTCACAACCCGATGCGCTACAGCGGCGGCATGCTCGGCGGCAGCTGGCTGGCGCAGCTGACCAGCGATCTGGCTGCCGGCAGCTTCGACGGCGCCTGGCTGGTGCAGAACTTCGAGAACCTCGATCCGGCGCACAACTACTGGCAGAAGTTCTACAAGCTCTACGCCGAGGTCGACACCGAGGCCTCGCGCTTTCGCGACTTCGAGAAGTGGTGGGGCGGCTACGTGACGCTGACCGGCTCCGAGATCCGCGCCATCGTCGACAACCTGTTCATCGGCAACCGGCTCGCGGCCGGCGAGATTCCGCTCGATCGCGGCGAGACCCTGGACCTGCGCCGCATCCGCTCGCCGATCGTGGTGTTCTGCTCCGAGGGCGACAACATCACGCCGCCGCAGCAGGCGCTGAACTGGATCCTCGATGTCTACCGCGACGATGCGACGCTGCGTGCCTTCGGCCAGACCATCGTCTATCTGCGCCACCTGAAGGTCGGCCACCTCGGCGTGTTCGTCTCCGGTTCGGTCGCGCGCAAGGAATACACCGAGATCGTCGGCACGCTCGATGCCATCGAGCGCCTGCCGCCCGGCCTCTACGAGATGCTGATCGACGAGGACGGCCGCACGCCGGCCGGCGATCCGCGCTATCGCGTCGAACTCGCGCAGCGTTCGATGAGCGACATCGTCGCGCTCGACACCGACTCGCGCCGCGAGGAGGACTACTTCCGCGTCGTCGCCGCGCTGTCGGAGCTGAACGCGAAGGCCTACGACCTGCTCGCATCGCCGGTGCTGCAGGCGCTGGCCGTGCCCGAGAGCGTCGAGCTGCAGAAGATGATGCATCCGCTGCGCGCCGGTCACTGGGCCTTCAGCGACTGGAACCCGTGGCTCACGGCGCTCGGCCCGTGGGTGAGCTGGGCGCGCTCGATGCGCGCACCGGTCGAAGCCGGACATCCGCTGCGCCAGCTCGAACAGCTCTGGGTCGACGGCATCGGCGACCTGTTCGACCTGTACCGCGACACGCGCGACATGAGCGTCGAGCTGACGTTCTACGGCCTCTACGGCTTCCTGAACGTGCTCGGCATCCCGAAACCGGGCGAGCGCGAGCGCAGCGCCACCAGCGATGCCGAGCGCGTGCAGCGCGAGATCGCGGCCTGGGTCGATGGCCATATCGCCAGCGGCGGATACCTCGAAGGCTACGCGCGCATGGCGCTGCTGCTGTTCCACGCGCAGGGGGGCATCGGCCGCGACGGCTTCGTGCAGGTGCTGGAGCGCCTCGATGCGATGCCCGAGGTCGCCGCGCTCGATCGCGAGGCGCGCCGGCGCATCGTGCGCGAGCAGAGCCTGATCATCGCGCACGCGCCCGAGCGCGCGCTGGCCACGCTGGCGGAACTGCTGGTCACGCCCGGGGAGCGCGAGCGGGCCCTCGCCGCGCTCGATGCGCTGTTCGCCGGCGAGGCGCTGTCGGATGCGGCCGCCGCGCTGCGCAAGCTGCTGCGCAGCACCTTCGATTCCGGGACCTCAGGCCCGGTACGGTCGGGTTCTCCCGGACGTTCCCGCAAATCGTCGCCGGCCGCCTGAACACGCCGGTTTCCGTTTTTCTTGCCAGCCCGCCATCTTTTCCGCCGGCGGGCTTTCGTCAGCCGGACCGGCGCGCCTGCAGGCGCGCCGGTCGTTCCGCTCCTTGGCTTCCTCCGGAGTCCGCACCATGCGCATCCTGCTTGCCAACCTTCCCGCCGACGCCGATGCCGGGGCCGTCACGGCCTTTCTCGCCGGACACGGCATGGCCGATGCCACCGATGTCACCCTCGTGCCCGGCTCCGGCTCGGAGCCGGCCGCCACCTTCGAGCTGCCGGTCAGTGCCGCGGTCGCCGAGACCGTTGCCCTGCACCTGAGCGGCAAGGCCTGGCAGGGCCAGGTGCTGCGCGCGACCGTGTTCGTGACGCCGGCCGGGGACTGAGCACGCCCTCCACAAGCGGCCCGGCCCCGGCCGGGTCAGGATCACAACGGGATGAGGAACACGACTGATGAGCAATCCCTTCAGCCTGCACGGCAGGCGCGGCCTGGTGGTCGGCATCGCCAACGAGAGTTCGATCGCCTACGCCGTCGCCCGCACCATCCGCGAACTCGGCGGCGAGGTCGCCGCGACCTATCTCAACGCCAAGGCCGAGAAATTCGTGCGCCCGCTCGCCGAGGGGCTCGGTGCACCGATCATCCTGCCCTGCGATGTCAGCAGGCCCGGCGAGCTGGAAGCCGTGTTCGAGTCCATGCAGGCGCGCTGGGGCACGATCGATTACGTCGTGCACAGCATCGCGTTCTCGCCGCTCAACGAGCTGCACGGCCGGCTGGTCGACTCGACCTCCGAGGGCTTCAGGATCGCGATGGACGTGTCCTGCCACTCGTTCATCCGCATGGCGCGGCTGGCCGAGCCGCTGATGCCGAAGGGCGGCACGCTGCTGGCGATGTCGTACTACGGCGCCGAGAAGGTCATCGAGCACTATGACCTGATGGGGCCGGTGAAGGCCGCGCTGGAGTCCTCGGTGCGTTACCTTGCCGCCGAACTCGGCCCGAACAACATCCGCGTCAACTGCATCTCGCCCGGCCCGATGCTCACGCGTGCGGCTTCGGGCATCAAGGACTTCGACGAACTGATGGCCGATGCGACCACGCGCTCGCCGCTCGGGCGGCTGGCGACGCCCGAGGATGTCGGCCGGCTCGCAGCCTTCTACATCGCCGAGACCGGCAGCAACATCACCGGCAACATCGGCTACGTCGATGCCGGCTATCACGCACTGGGCTGAACCGCAGCCTTGATCCTCTTGACGTTTTCCTGAGCCGACCCTGGGGGGTATTCACGTTGAAATCCAGTCCACTGTGCCGTTTCACGGCCGCCGTCCTGCTGGGCACGAGCCTGGCGGCCTGCATGTCCATGCCGGGCACCGATGATCCGTCGGCATCGTCCACGAGCAAGCTCTCGCCCGCCGAGCGCGACAAGGCACGGGCCGACATCCGTGCGCTGCGCGAGCGCACGCTGGCCGATCTGTACCGCCGGCGTCCGGCGACGCGCGCCGAGATCGAGAAGGCCGCCGGCTATGCCGTGATCGGTGCCTCCGGCCTCAACGTCGTGCTGCTGGTCGGTGCCCAGGGCGCCGGCGTCGTTGTCGACCGGCGCAGCGGTCAGGAAACCTTCGTGCGCATGCTGCGCGCCGGCACCGGTCCGGGCCTCGGCTACATGGACTACCGCTTCGTGCTGGTCTTCAAGAGCGCCACGGCGCTCGATCAGTTCCTGAAGCTCGGCGCCGACGTGAGCGCCCAGGGCAACGTGACGGTGAAGCCCAGCGGCAGCGGCGAGTCCACCGACACGATGACCTCGTTCACGCCCGGCGTCAGCGTCTACCAGCTCATGGACAAGGGCGTGAACGTGCAGGCCAACTGGGGCGGCACCAAGTACTACCGCGATCCGGACCTGAACTGAGCAGGCAGCGCCCCCGGCCCGGTGCGGCGCCCGGCCCGCGGGCGTCGCGAGGCCGGGGCCGT
>NZ_DAOLKE010000029.1:0-3671 GCF_035331805.1 Plasticicumulans sp.
CCGGCGCAGCATCGGCGCGCGCGGCTGCGGCGGCGCGTAGCCGGCGAGCGTATCCCAGCCCGGCAGCAGGCCGGGCACGATCAGCAGCAGCTCCATCGCGGGCTCCGTGGAATCCGGCAGCGGCGCGCCGGCCACAAACGCGCAGGCCCGGCACGCGGCCGGGCCTGCGCAGCGGACGGCGCGGAGCCTCAGTTCGAGGCGAGGTGTTCGAGGCGGATGCGCGTGACCGTGCCGGTGATCGCGTCGAGTGCCTCGATGCGCGCGATCGCCTCGTTCATCTGCCGCTCGCGCACGCGCTGGGTCAGGATGATCACGGTCGCGTCGGGGCTGCCGGCCGGCGGCTCCTTCTGCAGGATCGCCTCGATGCTGATGCCGGCATCGGCGAAGCTGCGCGTGACCTCGGCGAGCACGCCCGGGCGGTCGGCGGCCTGCAGGCGCAGGTAGTACGCGGTCTCGATGTCCTCGACCGGCAGCACCGGCTTGTCGGACAGCGCATCGGGCTGGAAAGCCAGGTGCGGCACGCGGTTGCCGGGGTCGGAGGTCAGCGCGCGCACGACATCGACGATGTCGGCGATCACCGCCGAGGCGGTCGGCTCGGCACCGGCGCCGGCGCCGTAGTACAGCGTCGGACCGACCGCATCGCCCTTGATCAGCACCGCATTCATGACGCCGTCGACGTTGGCGATCAGCCGCCGCTCCGGGATCAGCGTCGGATGCACGCGCAGCTCGATGCCCTCGTCGGTCGCACGCGCCAGCCCCAGATGCTTGATGCGGTAGCCGAGCTGCTCGGCGTAGGCGACATCCTCGCGCGTGATGCGCGTGATGCCCTCGGTGTAGACCTTCTCGAACTGCAGCGGCACGCCGAAGGCGATCGACGCGAGGATGGTCAGCTTGTGCGCGGCGTCGATGCCCTCGACATCGAAGGTCGGATCGGCCTCGGCGTAGCCGAGCGCCTGCGCCTCGGCGAGCACGTCGGCGAAATCGCGCCCCTTGTCGCGCATCTCGGTCAGGATGAAGTTGCCGGTACCGTTGATGATACCGGCCAGCCATTCGATGCGGTTGGCAGCAAGCCCTTCGCGGATCGCCTTGATCACCGGGATGCCGCCGGCGACGGCCGCCTCGAAGGCCACCGTCACGCCGTGCTCGCGCGCCGCGGCGAAGATCTCGTTGCCGTGGCGGGCGATCAGCGCCTTGTTGGCGGTGACGACGTGCTTGCCGTTGCGGATCGCCTGCAGCACCAGCGTGCGCGCCGGCTCGTAGCCGCCGATCAGCTCGACGACGATGGCGACCTCGGGATCGTTGACGACCTCGTAGGCATCGCTGCCCAGGCGGATGCCGGTCGTGTCGGCGCGGGTCGAATCGAGGTTCTTCGCGGCGGCATGCGTGATGACGATGCCGCGGCCGGCGCGCCGGCTGATTTCCTCCGCATTGCGCTTGAGCACGTTGACCGTGCCGCCCCCGACCGTACCCAGACCCAGCAGACCGACTTTGACGGGATTCACCGTGTAAACCTCATAAGAAACGGACTTGAACGGATGCACGCGCCGCTGTCAGGCGCGGCTGTCCTTGCGGAACATGTCGCGGATGCCGCGGATGGCCTGCCGCGTGCGATGTTCGTTCTCGATCAGGCCGAAGCGCACGTGATCATCACCGTAGTCGCCGAAGCCGATGCCCGGAGCCACCGCGACGCGGGCCTCGGCGATCAGCTTCTTCGCAAACTCCAGCGAACCCGCCGCGCGGTAGGCCTCGGGAATCTTCGCCCAGACGAACATCGTCGCCTTCGGCTTCTCGACCGGCCAGCCGATGGCGTTGAGACCGTCGCAGAGCACGTCGCGGCGCGAACGGTAGGTGCTGCAGATTTCAGCCACGCAGTCCTGCGGCCCTTCGAGCGCGCTGATCGCGGCGACCTGGATCGGCGTGAACGTGCCGTAGTCCATGTAGGACTTCATGCGCGCCAGCGCATGCACGAGCACCGGATTGCCGCACATGAAGCCGACGCGCCAGCCCGGCATGTTGTAGGACTTCGACAGCGTGAAGAACTCGACCGCGACCTCCTTCGCACCCGGCACCTGCAGGATCGACGGCGCCACGTAGCCGTCGAAGACGATGTCGGCATAGGCAAGGTCATGCACGACCCAGATGCCGTGCTCACGGGCAATGGCGATGACGCGCTCGAAGAAGCCGAGTTCGACGCAGTGCGCGGTCGGATTGCCGGGGAAGTTCAGCACCAGCATCTTCGGCTTCGGCCAGGACTCGCGGATCGCCTTCTGCAGCTCCTCGAAGAAGTCCACGCCCGGCACCATCGGCACGTGGCGGATGTCGGCACCGGCGATCACGAAACCGTACGGGTGGATCGGATAGGCCGGATTCGGCACCAGCACCGTATCGCCCGGCCCCATCGTCGCCAGCGCCAGATGCGACAGGCCCTCCTTGGAGCCGATCGTGACGATGGCCTCGCTCTCGGCATCGAGTTCGACATCGAAACGGCGCTTGTACCAGTTGCAGATCGCCCGGCGCAGGCGCGGGATGCCCTTCGAGACCGAATAGCGGTGCGTGTCGTCGCGCTGCGCGGCCTCGACCAGCTTGTCGACGATGTGCTGCGGTGTCGGCCGGTCCGGATTGCCCATGCCGAAATCGATGATGTCCTCGCCGCGCGCGCGCGCCTTCGCCTTCAACTCGTTGACGATGTTGAAGACATACGGCGGCAGGCGGCTGATGCGCGGAAATTCCTGACTGGGCGCAGACATCGTGCAGGCCTCGAGGACTAGCCCTGCGGCGGGCGAAGGACCGGGAACGTTACGGACCGCCCTGCACCCTGTCAAACCAGCGCAGGCAGCGGCTGCGCAGTACGAAACCCCTGCCCCTGCCATCATCGGCAACCGGCCTGCGGCCGCCGGGTGCGCCGATCCGCAGGGCTTGCCGGGAAGCAATCGTTACGGTAATTTCTGTCATTAATGAAATAACGGAATCCCGCCATGCTCTCCGAGGTCACGCGCGACTTCATCCTGCACTGGGGCGAGATGGGCACGCGCTGGGGCGTCAACCGCAGCGTCGCGCAGATCCATGCGCTGCTGTTCCTTGCCGAGGCACCGCTGCCGGCCGATGCCATCGTCGAGAGCCTCGGGCTGGCGCGCTCGAACGTCAGCAACAGCCTGAAGGAACTGCAGTCCTGGCAGCTCGTGCAGGTGCGCCACGTCATGGGGGACCGGCGCGAGCATTTCGTCGCCGTCACCGATATCGCCGAGGTGTTCCGGCTGATCGTCGAAGGTCGCAAGCAGCGCGAGATCGATCCGACGCTGCAGGCGCTGCGCCGCTTCGCGAGCGCAGCCGAAGCCGGGCATGAACCCCACGTGCAGACCCGCATCGCCGAAGTGCTGGCCTTCGTCGGCATGCTGGATCAGTGGTACGCAACGATGACCGGCGTCCGGGGCACCGGGCCGATCGATTACCTGCGCATGGCCCAGGAGATTCACCGCCTGCTGCACCGGCGCCCCTGATGCTGTCCGCCGCCAGTCCTTTGGCGGATTTTTTTGGCATGCCTATTTCTGTTAATTCAGAAATTACGGACATCACATGAACAACTTGCCCGAATCAGGCTTTGTGGAGGCACGATGCATGTCCTGCTGATCGGCGCCGGCGGCTTCCTCGGCCGGCATCTGGCTGCGGCGCTG
>NZ_DAOLKE010000029.1:3771-20100 GCF_035331805.1 Plasticicumulans sp.
CTGGCCGGCGCTGCGGCAGCGAGCGCCGGCATCCGCCGCATCGTGCTGATCTCGGCGCTCGGCGCCGGCGAGGCCGTCGATGCCGGCTTTCTGGGCAGCCGGGCTGCGGCCGAACAGGCCCTGCTCGCGCTCGCACCGGGGGTTGGCGTCGTGCTGCGGCCCTCGCTGGTCTACGGCGTCGATGGCCGCAGCACCGGCTGGCTGCGCCGGCTCGCCCTGCTGCCGCTGACGCCGCTGCCGGGCGACGGCCGCCAGCCCCTGCAGCCGCTGCACGTCGCCGATCTGTGCGCGGCGGTCTGCCGGCTGCTGCAGCCCGATGCGCCC
Source organism: Plasticicumulans sp. (assembly GCF_035331805.1). Classification (NCBI taxonomy): domain Bacteria; kingdom Pseudomonadati; phylum Pseudomonadota; class Gammaproteobacteria; family Candidatus Competibacteraceae; genus Plasticicumulans; species Plasticicumulans sp. Next base: position 4,096 of record NZ_DAOLKE010000029.1, read on the forward strand.
GTCCCGCCCGGCGGCATCATCGAAGCGGTCGGCCCCGCGCCGCTGACGCTGCGCGCCTACCTCGCCGCACTGCGCCACGGCCTCGGCCTGCCAGCGGCACCAGTGCTGCCGGTGCCGGTCGGGCTGCTGCGCCTCGCAGCCCGCTGGCTGGCGCCCTGGCGCACGCAGCCGCTCTGCCCGGAAACGCTGACGCTGCTGCTGCGCGGCAACACCGGGGATCCGGCGGCGCTGACGGCGCTGCTCGACCGGCCGCCGCGACCGGTGCCGGCGTTCGCAGCCGGCGAACACCAGAGTGCCGAGCGTGCGGAAAGCGCCGCAGGGCTCGCAGCCGGCCTGGCGCGGGCAGCGCTGGCGCTGATCTGGGCCGCCGGCGGACTGGCTTCGCTGCTGCCAGGCGGCCGGTCCGCCGGGTTCGCGCTGCTGGCTCAACTCGGTGTCCACGGCCCGCTCGCCTGGCTGCTGCTGCTCGGTGGCGCCGGTCTCGATCTGGCGTTCGCGCTGCTGACGCTGCACCCGGCAGCCGGTCGCCGGCTGTGGGCTGCGCAGGCGGCGATCGTCGCGCTGTACGGCGCGATCGCTGCCGTCGGCCTGCCCGGCCTGCTCGCCGATCCGCTCGGCGCCATCGTCAAGAACCTCGCGCTGCTGGCACTGCTCGGCCAGCTCGCGCTGCACGCGGAGCCGGACTGATGGACTACGGCACGCTGAAGACCCTGCACGTGCTGTCCTCGACGCTGCTGTTCGGCACCGGACTCGGCAGCGCGTTTTATCTGTGGCGCGCCGCACGTCACGGCGATGCCGCGCAGTTCGCCTTCGTCGCCCGGCAGGTCGTGCTCGCCGACTGGCTGTTCACGGCAACCGCCGTCGTGTTCCAGCCGCTGAGCGGCTGGCTGCTCGCGCGCACGGCCGGCCATCCGCTGGACGCCGGCTGGCTGCAGGCGAGCTACGGCCTGTACCTGCTCGCCGGTGCCTGCTGGCTGCCGGTGGTCTGGCTGCAGTACCGGCTGCGTGATCTGGCCCGTGACGCCGCGCGTCTGCAGCAGCCGCTGCCGGCACGCTGGCATCACTGCCTGTGCCTCTGGTTCGTCCTCGGCTGGCCGGCCTTCGGGGCGGTCGTGCTGATCTTCTGGCTGATGGTCAACCGCCCCGGCTTCGGGGCCTGAAGGAGCCCACACATGCACGGCAACGATCCGCAAGCCGACAGCCCGGCTGTCCCGTCCACCCTGACGCTGTTCTACGACGGCGACTGCCCGATCTGCCGCGCCGAAGTGCGCTGGCTCAAGCGCCATGACCGGCACCGGCGGTTGCATTATGTCGACGTGGCGCCGGTGGATTTTCACGCTCCCGCGCCGCTGCCGGCGCGCGCGCGGCTGCTCGAACGCATCCATCTGCTCGATGCCGGCGGCCAGGTGCATGTCGGCATGGCGGTGTTCCGCCTTGCGTACCGTGCGGTCGGCCTCGGCTGGCTGGTGGCGCCGACCGGCTGGCCGCTGCTGCGCCCGCTGTTCGACCGTCTGTACGGCTGCTTCGCGCGCCACCGCATCGGCCTCGGCCGGCGGTTCGGCCGCCCCTGCGACAGCGAAAGCTGCCGGCTGCGCTGACCGGCACCCGGCAGCCGGTGGAACGCCAGGACAGCGGCGGGCATCGAAAACCGGGTCGACCGGCTTGAGTCGCCGGCCCGGTCGCCGGCATCGTAGGCCCCGGCGATCCCCGCCCAGCCATCCGAGGAGGCCGCCCATGCGTCTTGCGCTCGACCAGGACAGCAACGTCCACCTGATCCGCAATTACGGTCCCGGCTACGTCACCGTCGATGCAGAGCAGCGCCTGACGCGCAGCTTCGCGCTGGCGCCCGACGCGCTGCTGCCCGACTGGGGTCCGGAGGGTTTCGAGGCTCTGGCAGCGGAGCACTTCGAGGCGCTGCTGGCGCTGAAGCCCGAACTGGTGCTGCTCGGCACCGGCGCGCGCCAGCGTTTTCCGCATCCGCGCCTGTCGCGGGCGCTGACCGAAGCCGGCATTGCCGTCGATGCGATGGATACCGCGGCAGCCTGCCGCACCTTCAACATCGTGGTCGCGGAAGGCCGCCGGGCCGTGGCGGCACTGCTGATGATCTGAAGCGGAGCCCGCGACGGCCCTCAGCCGTACAGCACGTCCTCGGAAAAGCCTTCGGCTTCGAGAATCTTGCGCAGCCGCCGCAGCGCGTCGATCTGGATCTGGCGCACGCGCTCGCGCGTGACGCCGATCTCGTTGCCGACTTCCTCCAGCGTCGCCCGCTCCTTGCCGCCCAGCCCGAAACGGCGCTCGACGACGATGCGCTGCTTGTCGTTCAGCTGGCCGAGCCAGTATTCGAGCTTGGTATTGAGATCCTCATCCTGCAGGACCTGGAAGGGATCCGGATTGTTGTCATCCGGAATCGCATCGAGCAGGAAACGATCCTCATCCTTGCCGATCGGCGTATCGACCGAGGCGATGCGTTCATTCAGGCCGAGCATGCGTTTGACTTCGTCGACGGGCTTGTCCATCGACTGCGCGATTTCCTCGGCCGAGGGCTCGTGATCGAGTGCCTGCGCGAGTTGTCGGGCCGTACGCAGATAAACGTTGATTTCCTTGATGATGTGAATCGGCAGCCGGATCGTGCGCGTCTGGTTCATGATCGCGCGCTCGATGGTCTGGCGAATCCACCAGGTCGCATAGGTCGAAAACCGGAATCCGCGCTCGGGATCGAATTTCTCGACGGCGTGAATCAGGCCGAGATTGCCTTCCTCGATCAGGTCGAGCAGCGTCAGGCCGCGATTCATGTAACGGCGAGAAATCTTCACGACCAGACGCAGATTGCTTTCGATCATGCGCTTGCGTGCGGCTTCATCGCCACGCAATGCCCGGCGCGCGAAATAGACTTCCTCCTGCGCGGTCAGCAGCGGCGAAAAGCCGATCTCGCCGAGATACAGCCGCGTGGCATCGAGTTCGTCCTGGCTGAAATCCTTGCCGTACAGCGGCGTCTTGCTGAGCGTGCGCTCGTCATCCTCGACCGGCTCGGCCTCATCCAGACCGGCCTCGACCAGCGCTTCGGCCGCAACGTCATCAGCATCGGGACCGGCTTCATCGGTATCGAGCAAGGTTTCCTCTTCCTCCTCGACGACCGCAAAAGCTTCGGGTTCTTCGGTAAATCCGCCCAGATCGGGAGTACGACGCGGCATGGAAACCTCCTGACACCCTGCTCGGCTCTGGTGGTGGGGAATATGTCCTTTTCTTAATCTTTATCTGCGCAGGCTTCAGCCGGCCTTGCGTCATCGAGGCGCAATCCGCCGCCCCCCGACCCGATTGTCGGGGTGGACGGTCAGGAAGTTCAACCCGGCAAATAGCGGAGGGGATCGACCGGCCGGCCGTTCTGGCGGATTTCGAAATGCAGCGCCGGACGATTCTCGCTGCTGGTGCCGACCTCGCCGATCGCCTGACCGGCGCGGACCTTATCACCCTCATTCAGAAGGATTTTTCCGAGAAATCCATAGGCGCTGAGCATGGATTCGGAATGTTTGATGATGATAAGTCGGCCATATCCGGGAAGTCCACTGCCGCTATAGACGACCTCCCCGCCCTGCGCGGCGCTCACGGTCTGGCCGAGACCGGCACCGATCTCGATGCCCTTGCGGCCGGGGCCGTCGGCATCGTAACGGCGGAGCAGCTCGCCGCGCACCGGCCAGCGCCAGGGGCCGCGCGCGAGCGAATCATCGCCGTCATCGGCCGATGCGCGTGCAGCCACCGGCCGTGCCGCGGCGACGCCGGCTGTCGTGCGCCGCGGCACGCGCGCGCTGCGCACCGGTGTGCTGCGCGGACTGTCCCGGGCTTCGGCAGCGACGACCACCGGACCGGCGTTGCGCATCGCCGGCGCGCCGGTCTCGGGCGGGGCGAGCACGAGCCGCTGGCCGACCAGGATGCGGTCGGGATTGGTGATGCCGTTCCAGCGCACCAGATCATTGCGTTCGATGCCGAAGCGCCAGGCAATCGCATACAGCGTGTCGCCGCGCACGACCACGTATTCGGACGGTCGCTCGGGACCGTAGGCCGCACAGCCGGCGAGCAGCAGGGCGGCGAGCGCCCGCGTCACGGGCGCACGGTAGCGGTGAAGCAAGAACGGCATGGGCATGTCCGGCAGGCTGGGGGTTCAGGGCTGGACGCCGGCGAGCAGCGGCACGAACACGACGGCGCCAAGTGAATGGGTTTCGTAGCCGATCGCCTTGCGCTCGACGATCAGCAGTTCCTGCACGCCGCCGGCCGGACCGAGCGGCGCCACCAGCCGCCCGCCGGTCGCGAGTTGCTCCGGCAGCGCCGGCGGCAGCCGTTCGGCCGCCGCGGTGACCAGAATGCCGTCATACGGACCGCAGCCGGGCCAGCCGATGCTGCCGTCGGCGTGTTTTAGATGCACGTTGCGCAGCCCCAGCGCCGCGAGCCGCGCGCGCGCGCGCAGCGACAGGCGCTCGATGCGTTCGACGCTGTAGACCTGCCCGACCAGCGGGGCGAGCACGGCACTCTGATAACCCGAACCGGTGCCGATCTCCAGCACCCGCAGCGGCAGCGCCTCGCGCCCGGCGAGCAGCGCCTGCGTCATGCGCGCGACGATGTACGGCTGCGAGATGGTCTGGCCGAGGCCGATCGGCAGCGCGGTGTCCTCATAGGCGCGGCTGGCCAGCGCCTCCTCGATGAACAGGTGGCGCGGCGTCTCCCGCATCACCGCCAGCACGCGCTCATCGTCGATGCCCTGCTCGCGCAGCCGCGCGACCAGCCGGGTGCGGGTGCGGGCCGAGGTCATGCCGATGCCGCGGAAGGCGTCCGGGCGGCTCACGGCTGCGTCCACGGGCGAGCGGCCATGGCCGGGATCAAGCCGGCGCATCCAGCCAGCGTGCGACCGTATCGAGCGCGGCATGGCGCGTCAGGTCGACCTGGATCGGCGTCACCGACACGCAGTGCTCGCGGATCGCCTGGAAGTCGGTACCGGGTCCGGCGTCGCTCTCGGCGCCGGCCGGACCGATCCACCAGATCGGCCGGCCGCGCGGATCGCGGGTGCAGACCGCCGGCTCGGCCTTGTGCCGGTGACCGAGCCGCGTGACCTGCCAGCCGCGCAGCTCGCTCCACGGCACGGCCGGCACGTTGACGTTCAGGATGGTGTCGGCCGGCAGCGGCTGGCGGCACAGCCGCCCGACCAGATGCAGCGCTACGCGCGCGGCCGTGTCGAGATGATCGGGTTCGTAGGCGCACAGCGACACGGCCATCGCCGGCCGGCCGAGGAAGCGCCCCTCCATCGCCGCAGCGACCGTACCCGAATACAGCACGTCATCGCCGAGATTGGCCCCGGCGTTGATGCCGGAGACGACCATGTCCGGCTCGTGCTCCATCAGGCCGGTCAGCGCCACGTGCACGCAGTCGGTCGGCGTGCCGTCGAGGCTCCAGACACCATCGGGATGACGAACGACGCTGAGCGGCCGGTCGAGCGTCAGGGAATTGCTGGCCCCGGAGCGGTTGCGGTCCGGCGCGGCCACGGTGATCTCGGCGATTCCGGCGAGCGCCTGCGCCAGCGCCCGGATGCCGGGTGCCAGATATCCGTCGTCGTTGCTGACGAGTATCCTCATCGACCGCTCACCCCGTCCGCGCGCCGCAGCCCTGCCCCATGTCACGCAGCCTTGCCGGCGGCGCAAACCGGCCGGTATCAAAGACACATCGCCCCGGCAAAGTCAAAAACGCCCGCCCGATGCCTGCCGACCGCCCTGAACCACCCGCCGACGAGGTCGAAGCCTTCCGTCAGGCCATCGGCCCGATCGAGCCGCACCGCTGCGATCTCGTCGAGCCCTGGCGCGCGCCACGCCCGCCGCTGCCGCTGCAGAAGCTCGCCGACGAGAAGCAGGTGCTGCGCGACATGGTCTCGGACCACTTCGAGCCGGCCGATCTCGAAACCGGCGAGCACCTGAGCTACAGCCGCGAAGGCGTGCAGGATGGCGTGCTGCGCAAGCTCAAGCGCGGTCAGTACAGCCTCGGCGCCCAGCTCGACCTGCACGGCCTGACCTGGGCCGAGGCGCGCGTGACCGTGCATGCGTTCCTGAGCCTCGTGCAGCGCGACCGCGTGCATTGCGTGCGCATCGTGCACGGCAAGGGCAACCGCTCGCGCCACCTCGGGCCGGTGCTGAAACAGAAGCTGAACGTCTACCTGCGGCTGCGCGATGACGTGCTGGCCTTCTGCTCGGCCCGGCCCGACGACGGCGGCACCGGCGCGCTGTACGTGCTGCTGCGCAGCCGCTGAGACCCGGAGCTACGGCATTCGTAACAGCGCTGCGTCGCCGGCCGGCTGCGAGGTGCCGCGCAGACCGTCGAACACGGCGATGAGCCGGCGCGCCTGTTCGTCGATCGAATAGCGCTGCAGCACGCTCGCCCGGGCCGCAGCGCCGACGCTGTGCCGGTGCTGCGGATCGCGCAGCGCGTCGAGGGCTGCCAGCCAGTCGGCGCGCGAGTGGGCGATGTAGCCGTTGACACCCTGCTCGATGATGTCGAGATAGCTCGGCACCGGGCTCGCGACCACGGCCAGTCCGGCCGCCATCTTCAGCGTCAGCCGGTTCTCGGACTTGACCTGCCAGTACGAGACCTGCCGGCCCGGCAGCGGGTCCGGACGCATGTCGACCGGAATGATGCCGATCTCGGCGCCTGCGAGATCCTCGTAGACCCGCTGCGGCTGCCAGGCCCGCGCCGTGAATGCGTAGCCGCGCAGCCGCTCCAGGCGTTCGCCGGGCGGCGCGTGGCGGACGCGGCGCAGGCGCGCGCGCAGCGCCTGCAGCGGGGTCTCGCGCTCCGGATACTGGCCGACGACGGTCAGCGCCAGCCAGCGCGGCGGCCGTCCGAGCACCGGCACGGTTTCGGGCGAGCCCGAGGTCACGAGGATCGCGCGCAGCCGGCCGTCGCCGGCGGCGATGTCTTCCCGGCACCGGACCTCCGGGTGCTCGATGCCGTCGTGAACGACGTGGATGCGCGCCTGCAGTTCCGGGGCGTGCTGCTGCTTCAGGTAGTCGGTGACGATGACCGTCGCGTCGGTCAGACGCACCATGTCATCGTCGATGCGGTCGCAGACACCGTAGACGGTGCGCACCCCGGCCTGGCGCAGGGTTTCGATCTCGGCGCGCACGCCGGGGCCGTGCACCTTCTGGAAGTAGGCGATGTCGATGCCGTCGGCGATCAGGCGCGCCGCCAGCCCGCTCACGTCCGGACGCTCGGTCGGCTGCGGCGGTGCGAAGGCGATCCGGGGATCGTAGCCGGCCGCACGCAGCGCCGGCAGCACGTTGAACACCGAGATGCGCGTGCTCGGCAGCGGTGCCGCCGCATCCGAGCACAGCACGAAACCGATCCGCCTGCCCGAAGCACTCATCGCGTCAGGACATCGGGACCGTTTCGGGCAGCGCCGCCGGACGGCGCGCACGCAGGCTGAACTGGTAGGTCAGGAACTCGCGCACCGGCGCCCAGCGCTGCAGCGCGTCGGGCAGGCGGTTCAGCATGCGGTTCAGGAAACCGCCCCCGCGATCCCCGGCACGCAGCACGAAGCCCTCGGCGTCGATCTGCAGACCGGTATCGGCGAGCAGGCTGCGGCCGTCGGCGATCGTGAACCAGCGCAGGTGGGTCGCATCGAAGATGCCCCGGTCACGGCGCGGAAACCGGCCATGACCGTAGATGCTCGCGAGCGCCGAGACGTGCCGGATGTTCGGCAGGCTGAGCACGATGCAGCCGCCGGCATCGAGACGCTCCAGCGCGCCGCGCAGGTGGCGCTGCGGATCGACGAGGTGTTCGAGCACGTCGGCGAACACGATGCAGTCGAAGCGCTCGTCGCCGAGACCGTCCGACCAGTCGAAGGCATCGAGATCGGCCTGTTCGACCCGATCGAGCAGCAGCGCGGCCTGACGGGCGAAGCCGGCGTCGAGTTCGATGCCGACGACCCGCCGGCCCGCCACCTCGGCGCGCAGGCTGGCACCGAGCGCACCGTTGCTGCAGCCGACATCGAGGATGCGCATGGCCTCGCGCGGCACCAGGGCGGAAACGTCAGCGCGCGGCGTCGTATAGGCCGACTCGCGATTCAGAAGGGTTCCCGCGGCGGCGGTCATCATCTGCGTGGATTCTCCGGGGCTGACAGGACCGGTCGCACCGGTACGCCGGGTTTATAGCATGTCGTCCTGCGCCTCCGGATTACCGACCAGTTCATGCAGCACCGTCGTCGCGTAGGCGCCGGCAGGCAATCTGAAGTCGAGCCGCACGGCATCCCCGCCGATCGCCTCGCCATGCAGTTGCGCCGGCACCAGCCGCAGCGCGCGCCGCTCCTGCTTCAGCCCTTCGGCCGCGAGTCCCGCGCAGAGCTGCGCCTCGGCCGCGGCCAGCGCCGTCTCGCCGGCCAGCGCCGCCGCCGTCGCCAGCGATTCGCCGGCGCCCCACAGCGGGCCGCTCGGATGCAGGTCGTGCCGGGCCAGGCGCTCCAGGATGGTTGCGTCCGGCTGCGGGCACGCGAACACCGAATGGCTGCCGTCGAGCATCAGCACCTCGCCCGGCAGCGCCTGATCCCAGCTGCCATCGCTGATCCGTGCGGCGAGATAGCGGTTGAACAGGTGCGAGCGGGCCGCCGACAGGTACAGGCCGCGCTTGTGACGGTCGCGCTCGCGCAGCGTGCCGGCGAGCAGCCGCCGCGCGCGTTCGAGATTGCCGCCGTCGCGGCCGAAGCGCTGTTCGCCGAACCAGTTCGGCACGCCGCGGGCGGCGATGGCCGGCAGGCGATCGAGCACGGCGGCAGGCGGGCCGTCGAGCTCGCGCACGACGATGCGGAAGCGGTTGCCGGCCAGCGCACCGCGACGCAGCTTGCGGCTGTTGCGGGTGACGGCCAGCACCTCGACGCCGTCGATGCCGCGGCTGCCGGTGAAGCCGCACGGCATCGGCGCCTCGCGCCCCGGCATCTGCACCGAGAACCACTGCTCGGTGACGGCGTGGCGGTCCTTGAGCCCGGCGTAGCTGACGGCGTCGGCGCGCACCTCGCAGACTTCGGCGAGCCGGCGCGCCACCCAGTCGGTGTTCTGGCCGCTCTTGCGCACGTACAGGAACACGTGCTCGCCGCTGCCGTCCGGCTGCCAGCCAAGCTCCTCGATGACGATGAAATCCTCGGGCGCGCAGCGGATGCGGCCGCAGAGCGGCGGCCGGCCGTGGGCATGCGGCAGTTCGTCGGCAGCGATGTTCACAGCACCGCCGCCTCGACCAGCAGCACCACGGCCTCGACCGCGATGCCCTCGCCGCGGCCGGTGAAACCGAGCCGTTCGGTGGTCGTCGCCTTGACGTTGACCGCATCGCGGTTGACGCCGAGATCGGCGGCGATGTGCTCGCGCATGGCCTCGATGTGCGCCGCCATGCGCGGGGCCTGGGCGATGAGGGTCGCATCGACGTTGCCGACCGCGTAGCCCTCGGTGCGGATCAGTTCGACGACGCGATGCAGCAGCCGGCGGCTGTCGATGCCGCGGTAACGCTCGTCGCTGTCCGGGAAGTGCCGGCCGATGTCGCCGAGCGCAGCGGCTCCGAGCAGCGCATCGCAGAGCGCGTGCAGCAGCACGTCGCCGTCGGAATGGGCGATGAGCCCGTGCGTGTGGGGAATGCGCACGCCGCCGAGCGTGACGTGATCACCCGGTCCGAAGGCGTGAACGTCGAAACCGTGACCGATGCGCATCGCGGGTTCCTCGGGCTGGCCGCTACGGGGCGCGCAGCGTAGCGCGCCTTGCGAGCCGCGACCAAGCCCGCGCGCCCCGTGCGGTCGAGGCGGACTCAGCGCCAGCCGCCCTCGACCCAGATCCAGCCGGAAGGCCGTGACTCCCAGTGACCCGCCTGCCAGCGGGCACGCGGCTGCGGGCGGTTCTCCCAGTGGCCGGGCTGCCAGTCCCAGCCGTTGCGCCAGACCCAGCGCCCCGGCACCCAGTCGGCGTTCGGCGAAGGCCGGTACGGCCGGGCTTCGCGACGCGGTGGCGGAGGCCGTTCGCGCACGTATTCGACGCGCTCCTCGACGACGACGGGGCGTGGTGCCGGGCGCTCGACGACGGCCGGCCCCGGACGCACGACCGTGGTACAGCCGGCCAGCGCCAGAACGGACAGCCCGCCCGCCAGCATGAGCGGACGCAGGTTCAGGGTGATTTTCATGATGGCTCCCGTGGAAGGTGTGACGCGCGTGCGTCGCAGGCTTCGACAGGCTCCCGGGCGGAAGTGCCGGCCTTCAGGGGCGTCCGGCGGCCAGGAAGAACGCGGCGAGCGCCAGATCCTCGGGCCGCGTGATCTTCAGGTTGTCGGCGCGGCCCTCGACCAGCCGCGGCCGCAGGCCGGCGCGCTCGATCGCCGAGGCCTCGTCGGTGATCACCGCTCCGGCCGCGGCGGCCGCTTCCAGCGCATCGCGCAGCCGTCCGTAGCGGAACATCTGCGGCGTCAGCGCATGCCAGAGCCGCTCGCGCTCGACGGTGTGCTCGACGCAGCCATCGGCCGCGGCGCGCTTCATCGTGTCGCGCACCGGCACCGCCAGCAGGCCGCCGAGCGGATCGTCGGCGAGGGCGGTGAACAGCCGCCCGAGGTCTTCGGCCGCCAGACACGGGCGTGCCGCGTCGTGGACCAGCGCCCAGTCATCGGTCCCAGCCAGCCCTTCGAGCGCACGCAAACCGTTCAGCACCGAATCGGCGCGCTCGGTGCCGCCGTTGACGCGCCGGATGCGTGCCGGATCGGAGAGCTTCAGGCCCGGCCACCAGCCGTCCTCGGGGCCGAGCGCGACGACGATGCGCTCGATGCGCGGCTCGGCGAGCAGGCGTTCGAGCGTGTGTTCGAGCACGCAGCGGCCGGCGAGCGGCAGGTACTGTTTCGGGATCGCCGCGCCCATGCGCCTGCCGACGCCGGCAGCCGGAACGATGGCGAAGCAGCGCGCCATCAGTCGGGCCGGCCGCTGTCGGGCGCCGGTTTCGAAGCCGGCGGGCGCGGGACGGCCGGTTTCGCGGCGGGTTTCGCATCGGGCTTCGGAGTGGCCGGCGCCACGGCGGCGGGCGCGGACGGAGCCTGCGGCCGCGCGTGGATCGCGGTGCCGGGTTTGGTCAGCGCCGAGGGCGGCGAACTCGGGGCTTCGTCGAGGATGCGATAGAAGGTCTCGTCGCCGCGCACCATGCCGAGTTCGGTGCGGGCCCGCTCCTCGATCGCGGCATTGCCCTGCTTGAGATCGCGGACTTCGGCTTCCAGCGACTTGTTGCGATCGGCGAGTTCGGTGTTTTCGGATTTCTGGTCGGCGACCGCACGTTCAAGCGTGCGCATCTGGCGCAGCCCGCGGTCGTCGGTCATCCACAGCAGGTAATTCAGCCCGAGCAGCAGCGCGATCAGGGCAGCGAGGAAGAGGCGCATTCGGGGCCGATCGAACCTGCAAAACGGGGGAAATCAGGCGGTGCGCACGCGCGGCGGCGTGCGCACCGGAGAGCCGCGGGCTCAGCCCAGCTTCAGCTTGCGCGGGAAGGCCTTGCGGCCGGCGTAGACGGCATCGGCACCGAGCTGTGACTCGATGACCAGCAGCCGGTTGTACTTGGCGACGCGGTCGGAGCGGCTCAGCGAGCCGGTCTTGATCTGACGCGCCGTGGTCGCGACCGCGAGGTCGGCAATGGTCGTGTCCTCGGTCTCGCCGGAGCGGTGCGAGCTGATCGAGCTGTAGCCGGCCTCATCGGCCATGCGGATCGCGTTCAGCGTCTCGGTCAGCGTGCCGATCTGGTTGACCTTGATCAGGATCGAGTTGGCGATGCCTTCGCGGATGCCGCGCTGCAGGATCTCGGTGTTGGTCACGAACAGGTCGTCACCGACGAGCTGGATGCGCTCGCCGAGCAGCCGGGTCAGTTCGGCCCAGCCGGCCCAGTCGGATTCATCCATGCCGTCCTCGATCGAAATGATCGGATAGCGGCCGGCGAGATCGGCGAGCACGCCGGCCCATTCGAGCGACGAATACGCCTTGCCGTCGGCTTCGAGCGTGTAGCGGCCGTTCCTGTAGAACTCGGAGCTGGCGCAGTCGAGCGCGAGCATCACGTCATCGCCGGCGCGGTAGCCGGCCTTGCCGATCGCTTCCATGACCACTTCGAGCGCGGCCTCGTTCGACGGCAGGTTCGGCGCGAAGCCTCCCTCGTCGCCGACGCCGGTCGCCAGGCCGCGGCCGTTCAGGACCTTCTTCAGCGCGTGGAAGATCTCGGCGCCGCAACGCAGCGCTTCCGAGAAGCTCGGCGCACCGACCGGCATGACCATGAATTCCTGGATGTCGACCGAGTTGTCGGCATGCGCGCCGCCGTTGAGGATGTTCATCATCGGCGTCGGCAGCACGTAGGGGCCATCCGGGTTGATGTGCCGGTACAGCGGCACGCGCTTCTCGCTGGCCGCGGCATGCGCGACCGCGAGCGACACGCCGAGCAGCGCGTTGGCGCCCAGGCGCCCCTTGTTGGCGGTGCCGTCGAGCTCGATCAGCCGCGCATCGAGCGCCGCCTGATCGGCCGCCTCCATGCCCCGCACCGCCTTCAGGATCTCGCCGTTGACGTGGCCGACGGCCTTCAGCACGCCCTTGCCGAGGTAGCGCCCGGCATCGCCGTCGCGCAGCTCGATCGCCTCGCGCGTGCCGGTCGAGGCCCCCGAGGGCACGGCGGCCGTGCCGCGCGCGCCGCTCGCGAGCTCGACCTCGACCTGCACGGTCGGGTTGCCGCGCGAGTCGAGGATTTCGCGGCCGATCAGGGATTGAATCGCGGACATCGTCACTTCTCCTGCTGTCTTGTCGGAAACACCGGGTTCGCGGCGGTTGCGCGTCGCCCGGCCGGGGATGGTGATATCGGGGGAAATCCTGAAACCTGCCGGGAAATCAGCCCGGATCGTTTTCGTCGAAGCCGCGGCGCTTCACCAGCGCATCGAGTTCGACCAGGGTTTCGAGCAGGCCCTGCATGCGTCCGAGCGGCCAGGCATTCGGGCCGTCGGACAGCGCCTGTTCGGGCTGCGGATGGGTTTCCATGAACAGCCCGGCCACGCCGACGGCGACCGCGGCGCGGGCGAGCACCGGCACGTGCTGGCGCTGGCCGCCGGAACTCGTGCCCTGCCCGCCCGGCAGCTGCACCGAATGCGTGGCGTCGAACACCACCGGACAGCCGGTGTCGCGCATCACGGCCAGCGCGCGCGGGTCGGAAACCAGGTTGTTGTAGCCGAAGGAGACGCCGCGCTCGCAGACCATGATCTGCGTGTTGCCGGTCGCGAGCGCCTTGTCGGCGACGTTCTTCATGTCCCAGGGCGCGAGGAACTGGCCCTTCTTGATGTTGACCGGGCGCCCGGCGCGCGCGACCGCCTGGATGAAGTTGGTCTGGCGGCACAGGAAGGCCGGCGTCTGCAGCACGTCGACGACGGCGGCGACCTCGGCGAGCGGCGTGTCCTCGTGCACGTCGGTCAGCACCGGCACGTCGAGCTCGCGCCGGACGGCTTCGAGGATCGCGAGCCCCGCTTCCAGCCCCGGCCCGCGGTAGCTCGCGTGCGAGCTGCGGTTGGCCTTGTCGAAGCTCGACTTGTAGATGAAGGGCATGCCGAGCGCGGCGCACATCTCCTTGAGGCGGCCGGCGGTGTCGAAGGCCAGCTCGCGCGATTCGATCACGCAGGGGCCGGCGATCAGGAACAGCGGCCGGTCGAGGCCGACCTCGAATCCGCAGAGCTTCATGCGAGCTTGCCCTCGCGGTGCGCGACCGCCGCCTCGACGAAGGCGCGGAACAGCGGGTGGCCGTAGCGCGGCGTCGATGTGAACTCGGGATGGAACTGGCAGGCCAGGAACCACGGGTGATCGGGCAGCTCGATCATCTCGACCAGGTTGCCGTCCTGCGAGAAGCCCGAGAAGCGCAGGCCGGATTTCTCCAGCACCGGCACGTAGCCGTCGTTGAACTCGTAGCGGTGGCGATGGCGCTCGACGATCACGTCCTTGCCGTAGACGCGGTGCGCCAGCGTGCCCTCGACCAGCCGTGCCGGCTGGGCGCCGAGGCGCATCGTGCCGCCGAGGTCGGATTCCTCGGAGCGACGCTCGACCGCACCTTCCCGGTTCGTCCATTCGGTGATCAGCGCGATGACCGGATGCGTCGCGTTCTTGCGAAACTCGGTCGAATGCGCGCCTTCGAGGCCGGCGACGTTGCGCGCGTACTCGATGACGGCGACCTGCATGCCGAGGCAGATGCCGAGATACGGAATGCGCTGCTCGCGCGCATGGCGCACCGCGGCGATCTTGCCTTCGACGCCGCGCTCGCCGAAGCCGCCGGGCACCAGGATCGCGTGCATGCCGGCCAGGCAGCCGGTGCCCTCGCGTTCAAGCTGCTCGGAGTCGATGTAGCGGATCGCGACCTTGTGGCCGGTGTGGAAGCCGGCGTGGAACAGCGCCTCGTTCAGCGACTTGTAGGCATCGGCGAGATCGACGTACTTGCCGACCATCGCAATCTCGATCGTGTCGCCGCGCGCCGCCTCGATCTGCCCGACCACGCGCGTCCATTCGTCGAGATTCGCCGGGTCGGCGCGCAGGCCGAGCTTCTGGCAGACCACATCGTCGAGCCCCTGCTGGTGCAGCAGCAGCGGGATGCGGTAGATCGTGTCGGCGTCGACGGCACTGAACACCGCCTTGGCCTCGACGTTCGTGAACAGCGCGATCTTGCGCCGCTCCTCGGCCGGGATTTCGTGCTCGCAGCGGCAGAGCAGGATGTCGGGCTGGATGCCGATCGAGCGCAGTTCCTTGACCGAGTGCTGCGTCGGCTTGGTCTTCAGCTCCCCGGCCGTGGCGATGTACGGCAGCAGCGTCAGGTGCATGAACAGCGCACGCTCGCGGCCGAGTTCGACGCCGAGCTGGCGGATCGCTTCGAGGAAGGGCAGCGACTCGATGTCGCCGACCGTGCCGCCGATCTCGACCATGACGATGTCGGCGTTGCCGGCACCGAGGCGCACGCAGCGCTTGATCTCGTCGGTGATGTGCGGGATCACCTGCACGGTGCCGCCGAGGTAGTCGCCGCGTCGTTCCTTGCGGATGACGTTCTCGTAGATGCGGCCGGTCGTGAAGTTGTTGCGCCGCGTGGCGGTCATGCGCACGAAGCGCTCGTAGTGGCCGAGATCGAGATCGGTCTCCGCGCCGTCCTCGGTCACGTACACCTCGCCGTGCTGAAACGGGCTCATCGTGCCCGGATCGACGTTGATGTACGGATCGAGCTTGATCATCGTGACCTGCAGCCCGCGCGCTTCGAGGATCGCGGCAAGCGAGGCCGCGGCGATGCCCTTGCCCAGCGAGGAGACGACACCGCCGGTGACGAAGATGAATCGGGTCATGGGAAGTGTTCCAGGCCCGCTTCGCGGGCACCGAGAGGGGCGGCAACGAAGCGCGGCATGGTACTGGATGGCGCCTGCGTTTGCCACGCGGGCACCCGACCCGGTGCATCGGGTCCGGCCAGCCAGCCCTCGGCGATGCCCAGGCCGGCGACCGCGACCAGTTCCTCGTCGATATAAAGGAGGGGCAGCCGGGCGCGCAGCCACGGTGCGATGCCGGCGGCCTGCAGCAGCTTCTTGAGCTCCTGCGCATGCCGGCGGCCCGCGGGCCGGAAGCGCTCGCCGCCCTGGCGCAGCCGCAGCGTCACGCGCCGGCCGGCGAGCCGCGCGGCATCGAGGCCGGCCCCGCTTGCCGGCTGCCAAACCAGCGTGCCGAGGCCGGCGATGCTGATTTCCCCGCCCTCCGGCGGCCAGTCGAGACAAAGCGCATCCGGCAGCGCCGGCAGCGGCGCGAACACGTGCAGCCGCTCGCGGAAGCGGTGCATCTCGGCGCCCGGCCAGCACACGCAGGGCTCGGCATCGCGGCGCGCCGGCAGCAGGTCACGCAGCACGGTGTCGAGGCGTGCCGCCGGCGGCAGCGGCAGCCCGAGCCGCTCGATCCAGAGCCGCAGCGCCGCCCGCGCCCGTGCCGGCGACAGCGCCTGC
>NZ_DAOLKE010000030.1:0-20045 GCF_035331805.1 Plasticicumulans sp.
GCGTCCCGGGCGCGTTCGCCCGGCCGCACCGCACGCGCTAGTCGGCCGCCGGCACGGCCTGCAGCAGCGTGTCGTCGTGCGCCGCGGCGCGCTGGCCGGCGGTCAGCCGGAAGTACAGATAGCCGAGCACGAGCAGGCCGGCGAACAGCGCGGCGATCTGCGGGTTGAACCAGATCATCGTCAGCAGGCAGAGCGCGGCGAGCGCGAAGGCGATGCCCGGCAGCAGCGGGTACAGCGGCGCGCGGAACGGCCGCGGCAGCGCGGGCTCGAGCCGGCGCAGCCGGAACAGGCTGGCCATGCTGACCAGATACAGCACGATCGCGCCGAACACCGACATCGTGACGATGTTGGCGGTCAGCGTCTGGCCGCCGAAGCTGACCAGTTCGTCGGAGAAGATCGCGGCGATGCCGACCACGCCGCCGGCGAGGATCGCGCGGTGCGGGGTGTGGAAGCGCGGGTGCACCTGCGCGAGCCAGCGCGGCAGGTAGCCGGCGCGCGCCTGCGCGTAGATCTGGCGCGAGTAGCCCATGATGATGCCGTGGAAGCTCGCGATCAGCCCGAACAGGCCGATCCACACCAGCATGTGCAGCCAGCCCGAGTTTTCGCCGACGATCACCTTCATCGCCTGCGGCAGCGGATCGTTGATGTTCGAGAGCTTCGTCCAGTCTCCGGTCGCGCCGGCGAACAGCATGACGCCGTAGGCGAGCACGAGCAGCGTCAGGATGCCGGCGATGTAGGCGATCGGGATCGTGCGCGTCGGCTCGATGGCCTCCTCGGCGGCCATCGCCGCGCCCTCGATCGCGAGGAAGAACCAGATCGCGAACGGGATCGCCGCGACGATGCCGGCGACCGAGCCCCAGGTGAAGCTGTCGGCCCCGGCCCAGCCGCCGGCCGTGAAGTTCGCGAGCGAGAAGCCCGGCGCGACCACGCCCATGAACACCAGCAGCTCGACGATCGCGATCACGGTCACGAACAGCTCGAAGGTCGCCGCGATCTGCACGCCGAGGATGTTCAGCGTCATGAAGATCACGTAGGCCCCGACCGCGGCGGTCCTGGCATCGAGCCCCGGGAACTGCACGTTCAGGTAGGCGCCGATCGCCATCGCGATCGCCGGCGGGGCGAACACGAACTCGACCAGCGTCGCCGCACCGGCCAGATACCCGCCGGCCGGGCCGAAGGCGCGGCGCGCATACGCGAACGGGCCGCCGGCGTGCGGGATCGCCGTGGTCAGCTCGGTGAAGCTGAAGATGAAGCACGCGTACATCAGCGCGACCAGCGTCGAGGTGACGAGGAAGCCGAGCGTGCCGGCGCTGGCCCAGCCGTAGCTCCAGCCGAAGTATTCACCGGAGATCACGAGACCGACGGCGATGCCCCAGAGCTGCCAGGGGCCGAGGGTGCGCTCCAGCGACGCGGGGCCGCTGGCGGGGGAGGACGGATGACGCGGCGTGGGGCTCGACATGATGCGGCAGACTCCCGGGGGCGGGTGGGGAACGGGATGCGCGGCGTCCGCAGGCGGTTGCGGATGCTGCGATGCAGCGATACAAGCCCGATGCCATCGGCGCACACGGCCCCCAAGTCGCTGATCGGTCGTGTGCGGCTTGTTCATGTTGGCCGGCCAGCGTCAAGGCTCCTGACAGCTGCGCCCGCCGGCGGGGCGGCTGCACCGGTGCGGGTCGTGGCGCAGGCGCCGGGGTTCGCGGGCGTTTCCGCAGGCGTTTAAGCTGCGCGGCATCCTTTCCCAGCGCTGCCGAGGCCCGTCCGCCGATGACCCCCGCCCACGCCCTGCTCGCGCTCAACGCCGTTGCCGGCCGCGAAGTCGCGAAGTTCTGCCGCCAGTACGGGCGGCTGTTCTCGTCGCTGGTGCGCCCGAGCCTGTGGCTGATCGTGTTCGCCGCCGGTTTCCAGAACGTGTTCGGCGTCGCGATCATCCCGCCCTACGACACCTACATCGAATACCGCGTCTACATCGCGCCGGGCCTGCTCGGCATGGTGCTGCTGTTCAACGGCATGCAGTCGAGCCTGGCGATGGTCTACGATCGCGAGATGGGCATGATGCGGCTGCTGCTGACCGCGCCGCTGCCGCGCTGGTGGCTGCTGTTCTGCAAGCTCGCGGCCGGCACGCTGCTGTCGGTGCTGCAGGCCTATGCCTTCCTGCTGGTGGCGGCGGCCTTCGGCGTCGAGATTCCGGCCGGCGGCTGGCTGGCGGTGCTGCCGGCGCTCGCGGCCGGCGGGCTGATGCTCGGCGCGCTCGGGCTGCTGCTGTCGGTGTACGTGAAGCAGCTCGAAAACTTCGCCGGCACGATGAATTTCGTGATCTTCCCGATGTTCTTCATTTCCTCGGCGCTGTACCCGCTGTGGAAGCTGCGCGAATCGGGCGCCGAGATCGTCTGGCACATCGCCCGGTGGAACCCGTTCACGCATGCGGTCGAGCTGATCCGCTACGCGCTGTACGGGCGCTTCGAGCCACTGGCCTGCACAGTCGTGCTCGGCAGCGCGGCGCTGTTCTTCATCGCGGCTACGCTGGGCTACGACCCGCAGCGGGGGCTGCTGAAGCGCAGCGGCCGGCCGGGCTGAGGCCGCGATACGCCAGACGGCGCGCAGCCTGTGCCGGATGGCGTACCGATTCCGTGACAGGGCGGCTGTGACGCCGCTCGGACAGCGGTTTCGCCCCGGTCGCGGGCCATGTCAAATCAGCGTCTTGCTGTCAATGGCTTGCTCCTTGCTATGGGTCAGTGCAGTCGCTGGGGCGCCGCGCGAGGCTTGCAGACGCGGCGTTCCGCGCACCCTTCCGTTGCCCGTCAGCGGCACATTCCAAACAAGCTTCGACAAGCTTCAGACCGGAGGAGAAAGCTCCATGAAATTCATCAGGATCCTGACGGCCCTGTTCACGACCGCGCTGCTGGCCTTCAGCTCGACCAGCGCCCACGCCTGGGCGACCGAGAAGGACGCGCTGGCGCTGCTGGAACAGGCCGTCGCCGAGATCAAGGACAAGGGTGTCGATGCCGCGCTCGCCGAGTTCAACAATCCGAAGGGCAAGTTCGTGAAGGGCGAGCTGTACGTGTTCGCGTTCGACATGGAGGGCACCTACAAGGCCAACGGCCAGAATCCCGCTCTGGTCGGCAAGCCGGCCCGTGACCTCGTCGATGTCGCCGGCAACCCGGTGGTCGCGACCATGCTCGACATCGCCAAGAACAAGGGCGAGGGCGAGGTCGAGTACATGTGGCTGAACCCGAAGGTCAACAAGCTGCAGCGCAAGATGTCGCACATCAAGGTCGTCAACGGCCTGATCGTCGGCGTCGGTCACTATTTCGTGAACTGAGCCGTGAACTGATCCGTGAGCGGAGCGGCCTTCCTGCCGCTGCGTCGTCACGACGGGACTTTCTGCAGGCACACGCCGGCCGGCTGCGGCCGGCGTGCGGCCGGAGGGCGAACCTTGGACAGCTGCCTGTTTCCGCCCTGCGAGCCGTACGCGGTGCATGCCCTCGCCGTCGGCGAGGGCCATGTGCTGCACGTGGAGGAATGCGGCACGCCCGACGGGCTGCCGGTGATCTTCCTGCACGGTGGCCCGGGTTCGGGCTGCAATCCGCTGCAGCGGCGGCTGTTCGATCCGGCGCGCTGGCGCATCGTGCTGGTCGATCAGCGCGGGGCCGGGCGTTCGCTGCCGGCCGGCTGCATCGAACACAATTCGACCGCCGACCTGCTCGGCGATCTCGAACGCATCCGCTTTGCGCTCGGCATCGACCGCTGGGTCGTCGCCGGCGGCTCCTGGGGGGCGACGCTCGGCCTGCTGTACGCCGAGGCCTTTCCGGACAGCACGCTCGGGCTGCTGCTGCGCGGCACCTTCCTCGCGCGCCCGCGCGACATCGCCTGGTATTACCGCGCCGATGGCGTGGCGCTGCGCTTTCCGAGCGCCTGGCGGGCCTTCGTCGGCCATCTCGACGAGACCGAGCGCCGTGACCTGCTGACCAGTTACTACCGGCGCCTGACCTCGTCGGACCCGGAGGTCGTCGCGCGGGCCGCCACCGCCTGGGCGGGCTGGGACAACGCCGTCGCGACCTGGACGCTGCCGCCCGATCGCGAGCCGCAGCTGCCACCCGATCCGCTGCGGCGCATCGCGCAGGCGCGCATCGCCGCGCACTACCTGCATCACGCCTGCTTCATCGTGCCGAACCGGGTGCTCGCCAACGCCCATCGTCTCGACGGCATCCCCGGCATCCTGCTGCACGGCGAGCTCGATCGCGTCTGCCCGATCGTGCAGGCCGAGGCCCTCGGGGCGGTATGGCCGGATGCGGAGCTGGTGCGCCTGCCGAAGGCCGGGCATCTGCTCGCCGAGCCGCCGATGCTGGCGGCCTGGGTCGAGGCGGCCGCACGGCTGTACGAGGCCGTGGCACCGGCGGCTGATCGCGGCCGGCCGGCCTCGCTGTTCACCTGCTTCGCCGATGTCGGCGAGCAGGTCAGCATCGACGCCGGCTGAAACGCAACGACGCCGGCAGGCCGGCGTCGTGTTCAGCGGGTTCCGGACAGCGCGCCCGGTGCGGGCCCTCTTCCGGGCTTCAGTTGCGGAGCTTCACTTCCAGAACTTCTTCAGCCACGAGCCCTTCAGCCACGAGCGCTGCGCGCCACGGCTCAGGAAGTGCTCCGAGTACTGCTTGTCTTCCTTCAGGATGTGATAGGTCAGCCACTTGTGCAGGAACTCCATGAGTTCGGTGCGCGAGACGCGACCTTCCACGTTGAGCTGCTGGCGGAAGTCGAGCACCATCTGGATCAGGTCCTCGTGGTGCTGGCGGTGCGAGTCGTAGTCGGGGTAGCCGAGGATGCGCATCAGGCTTTCCTCGACCACGAAGTGCGTCTCGGTGTAGCGGATCAGCTTGTCCAGGGCTTCGTGCACGGTCTCCTTCGCGGAGCCGTGGCTCAGCAGGTGCACGTTCAGCTCATTGACCAGCTGCACCAGATACTTGTGCTGCTCGTCGATCTCCTGGATGCCGACGGAAAGCTCGTCGCTCCATTCGATGTAATTCGGAATGCTCATGTGGCCGACTCTCTCCGGTGGTCGCTTGATGGTCCGGTGCCGCGGCGCGCGGTTCGGAAGATGCGAAACGTAGCCGGCACCGGACCTCGGCGGGCTGATGCAGGTCAGCCGCCCCGGGGCGGCTGATCCGTCGGACACCGAGTATTACATTCAGTTTATTTTTCGCCAGTGGCGAGGGCGCCGGACGCTCAGGCTTCGCCGTGCAGGCGACGGACGCTGCGCGGATTGCGGAACACCAGCGGCCGTTCGGACGGCGTCGCCGCGGCCTGTTCGATCGCGGCCAGCACGCGGCCGTGCTCGGGCGACTTGCTGCAGACCGGATCGGCGTTCTCGGGGTCGCCGGTCAGCAGGAAGGCCTGGCAGCGGCAGCCGCCGAAGTCCTTTTCCTTCTCGTCGCAGGAGCGGCAGGGTTCCTTCATCCAGCCGTAGCCGCGGAAGCGGTTGAAGCCGGGGGATTCCTTCCAGATCCATTCGACCGAGTGATCGCGCACGTTCGGGAAGCTCAGGCCCGGCAGCTCGCGCGCCGAGTGACAGGGCAGTGCGGTGCCATCGGGGGCGACGGTCAGGAACACCTTGCCCCAGCCGTTCATGCAGGCCTTCGGCCGGTCCTCGAAGTAGTCGGGCACGACGTAGTAGATCTTCATGCGGCCCTTCATGTCGGCCTGCCAGCGGTGCGCGACCGCTTCGGCGCGCACGAGCTGCTCGCGCGTCGGCAGCAGCCGGTCGCGGTTGACCCAGGCCCAGCCGTAGTACTGCGTGGTCGCGAGCTCGACGTAGTCGGCACCGAGCTGTGCCGCCAGCGTCAGGATCGCGTCCATCGAGTCGGTGTTGTCGCGGTGCAGCACGAAGCAGAGCACCATCGGGTAGCCGGCGGCCTTGACCGCGCGCGCGATCTCCAGCTTGTGCCGGAAGGCATCGGTGCCGGCGAGGTGGTTGTTGAGCTCCTCGGTGCTCGCCTGGAAGCTCACCTGGATGTGATCGAGTCCGGCCGCGTGCAGGCGCTCGATGCGTGTCGCGTCGAGGCCGAGTCCGGAGGTGATCAGGTTCGTGTAGTAACCGAGCCGGCGCGCCTCGGCGACGATCTCCTCGAGGTCGGTGCGCGTCGCCGGCTCGCCGCCGGAAAGCCCGAGCTGGGCCGCCCCCATCGCCCGGGCCTCGCGCAGCACGCGCTTCCAGGTCTCGGTGTCGAGCTCCTCGCGCACCGCCGTGTAGTCGAGCGGGTTCGAGCAGTACGGGCACTGCAGCGGACAGGCGTAGGTCAGCTCGGCGAGCAGCCACAGCGGCCGTGACGGTACTTCAGGCGGAACGTAACCAGCCGCGCTCATCGGCGACCTCCAGGAACTGGCGCACGTCGGCGGCGAGATCGGCGCCGGGATACTTCGCTTCGAGGGCCGCGACGATGCCGTCGGCATCGAGGCTGCCGTCACAGAGTTCGAGCACGGCAGCGGCGGAAGGGTTGAGCTGCACCATGCCTTCCGGATACAGCAGCACGTGACAGCTTTGCGCCGGCTCCCACTGCAGGCGGTAGCCGGGCGCGATGCGAAGGCGCGCGCCGCTCATGCCGGAACCGCCGGGGCTTCGCAGCCGGTGAACGGCGGCAGCTCGGCGACGTAGGCCATCCACATCGCATCGCACATCGTCCACAGCACTTCGAGCTTGAAGCGCAGGATCTCGAGCGCGCGTTCCTGCTGGAGGCGGCTCGCGAAGTGCTCCAGCGTGATCGCGAGGCCGTGCTGCACGTCGCGGTGCGCCTCGGTCAGGCGGTTGCGGAAGTACTGCAGGCCCTCGGGCTCGATCCACGGGTAGCGGTCCGGCCAGTGGTTCAGGCGCTGGCGGTGGATGGTCGGCGCGAACAGTTCGGTCAGCGACGAGCAGGCGGCCTCCTGCCAGCTCGCCGAACGCGCGAAGTTCACGTAGGCATCGACTGCGAAGCGCACGCCCGGCAGCACCAGGCGCTGCGACTCGATGGTCTCGCGATCGAGGCCGCAGGCGATGCCGAGCCGCGTCCAGGCCTCGATGCCGCCTTCCTGCGCGTCGTTGCCGTCGTGATCGACGATGCGCTGGATCCAGCGCCGGCGCGTGTCGCGGTCCGGGCAGTTGGCGAGGATCGCCGCATCCTTGCGCGGGATGCTGATCTGGTAGTAGTAGCGGTTCGCGACCCAGCCCTGGATCTGCTCGCGGCTCAGCTGCCCCTCGTGCATGCGCACGTGGTAGGGGTGGTGGATGTGGTACAGGCTGCCGAGGCCGCGCAGGCGCGCCTCGAATTCCTCACGGCTCCAGGCCGGCGCTTGCGTGCTCATAGTTCGAAATCCATCCCGTCGTAAGCCACTTCGATGCCGTGCGCGGCCAGTTCGGCGCGCTCGGGCCCGTCCTCGACGAGGATCGGGTTGGTGTTGTTGATGTGGATCAGCACCTTGCGGCCGCGATACGGCGCCAGCGCCCGGATCATGCCGTCCTCGCCGGACTGCGGCAGATGGCCCATCTCGCGCGCGAACTTGTGCACGATGCCGTGGCGGATCATCTCGTCCTCGGTCCAGAAGGTGCCGTCGACCAGCAGCAGGTCGGCCTGTTCGAGGTAGGGCAGGAGGTGGTCTTCGATTTCGCCGAGGCCGGGCGCGTAGAAAAGCCTGCCGCCGCTGCGGGTGTCCTCGATGAACACACCGACGTTGTCACCGGGATGCGGGTCATGGCGGTGCGGCGAGTACGGCGGCGCCTTGCTCGCCAGCGCGACGGTGCGGATCACGAGCCCTGCGGCACCGGGAATCGTGAACGCCGCGCCATCGAGCGGCAGTTCGTGCACTTCGGTGCCGCAGTAGTGTTCGAGCACCTTCAGCAGCGGCAGGCCGGTGGAGAGGTCCTGCTGCGCCGGCGCGCTCAGGTACACCGGCAGCCGGCGCGTGTGTTCACGCAGCATCAGCAGGCCGGTGGCGTGGTCGATCTGGCTGTCGATCAGCAGGACCGCGCAGATGCCGGTGTCACGGATGCCGCGGTTCGGCTGCATCGGCGCGAAGGCCGCGAGCTGGGCGCGGATGTCGGGCGAGGCGTTGAACAGGATCCAGTCCGTGCCGTCGGCACTGACCGCGATCGAGGACTGCGTGCGTGCCGTCGCCCGCAGCGTGCCGGCACGGTAGCCGGCGCAGTTCGCGCAGTTGCAGTTCCACTGCGGAAAACCGCCGCCGGCGCCGGCGCCGAGGACGTGGATGTGCATGTCGGTGTCCCGTGGGTGGTCGGGCAGGGCGGTGCGGTGGGCCGCACTCTCGGGAGAGGGATGGCCGGGCGGGCAGCGGCACTGCCGGTCCTGGGCCGAATGAAAACGCCGGCCCGGAAGGTGGCCCGGGCCGGCGTCGGGCGGATCAGCTCAGCGATTGGCGATGTACATCGTCACTTCGAAGCCGAAACGCATCTCGGTGAACTCGGGCTTGCTCCACTGCATGGTGATCTCCTCGGTGATCGGGGGTCGTGATTGGGGTTCTGGGTCCGGCGACTGCCGCCCGGCAGTTTTAGCACGTCGCATGCCAGCCGGTCAGCCGCGGAAGCCCGATCAAAAATGCATGGAAGGTCAAAGGTTTATTTCGAATCATGCGACGTTTGTCGTTGTGCGCTCGCAGCATCCGGACCGTCCGGGCGGACAGAAGCGCCGGCCGGCGGGACAGAGTGTGTCAGTCGAGGCACGCCGGCGCCCTGCGGGCGGTGCCGGGAGGCGGGCGTGGGAAGACGCGCAAAAAAACGGGCGACCGTGTCGTTCGGTCGCCCCAAGAGTCCCGGATCGCGGGGGTCAAGCGAGGAGGAGTGCGAGCCCCGGCGCTGGAGGTCGGCCGACACCGGAAAGGGGGGCGGTGCCGGCACGGCGTCAGAACTCGCAGTTTGAGTGTCAGCAATGTGCATGCCAGCCAGCGGGGAGCGGCCCGGAATGCGGGTTTGCGGCTGTCGCCAGCGGCCCGCCGCGGCCGGGGGCGGGGGTGGTGTCCCGGGAACGATGCGACGGTGTCCCGGCCGGTGTTCGAATCCGGGACGCCGGTACAGCAACAGGTCTGGGCGGGACTGCTCAGGACAGCGTCGGCGGCGTGATGCCGTGCTTCTTGAGCTTGCGATAGAGCGTGTTGCGCGACAGTCCGAGATCGCGTGCGGTGTTGGTCATGTTCCAGCGGTGGCGTTCCAGCTCGCGCAGCAGCGCGGCCTTCTCGGCACTCGCCAGCGAACCTTCCGGATCGGTCGCGGCGATCGTCTCGACCGGCGGCGACACGAGGCGCGGCGCCGCCTCGGCGGCGCCGGGGCCGGCCATGCCCGGAGCGCGGCCGAGTTCGGCGGGCAGGTCCTCGGGGCGGATCTCGGCGTCCTCGCACAGCGCGACGGCCGTGCGCAGGATGTTGCGCAGCTGGCGGATGTTGCCGGGCCACGGGTATTCGAGCAGCAGGTTGCGCGCCTCGAAGGACAGCTCGACCGGCTGGCCCTCGGCCTCGGCGGCGAGCACGCGCTCGATGACGATGGCGAGATCGGCGCGCTCGCGCAGCGCCGGCAGCGTCAGCACCAGACCGTTGAGGCGGTAGTAGAGGTCCTCGCGGAAGCTGCCGCTGGCAACGAGATCCGGCAGGTTGCGGTGCGTGGCGCTGATCACGTGCAGGTCGACCATGATCGGTGCCTCGCCGCCGAGCGGCACGACCTCGCGCTCCTCCAGCACGCGCAGCAGCCGCGTCTGCAGGTGCGCCGGCATGTCGCCGATCTCGTCGAGGAACAGCGTGCCGCCGTGCGCCTGCACGATCTTGCCGCGCATGCCTTCGCGGCGCGCGCCGGTGAAGGCGCCGGCCTTGTAGCCGAACAGTTCGGATTCGATCAGGTTTTCCGGGATCGACGCGCAGTTGATCGCGACGAAGGGCTTGTCGGCGCGGTCGCTGGCATCGTGCACGGCCTTGGCAAAGGCCTCCTTGCCGGTGCCGGTCTCGCCGTTGAGCAGGATCGTGACGTTGCGATCGACGACCTTGCGCGCGCAGCGCACGTTGTAGGCCATGGCCGGGTCCTCGCCGGCGAGGCCTTCGAGGTCCATGCGCGGCGCGATCACCGCGCTCATCGTGCGCCCGGGGGCGGGCGCGGTCTGCGGGGGGATTGCCGGGCGTGCCGCCGCGGTGCTGCGGCGTGCGGCGGGCATCGACATCGCCCCGCGTTCGAGGGCGCTCTCGGGGCCGCGCAGCATCGCGTAATAGCCGTGACCGCGGCGGTCGAGCAGCGGCCAGACGGTGGCGTGCACGCTGGCGCGGCCCATCAGCACGTCGAGGCTCAGGTCGAAGATGTCGGCGACGCGCAGGTGCATGAGTTCTTCGCGCGACAGGCCGCCGAGCTGGTTCAGCGCGCTCTGGTTGGCGCCGAGCACGCGGCCGTCGCCGTCGAAGGCGAGCAGGCCCTCGGCGATGACGCCGATGTACTCGGGCCGGGCGTGGAAGCGCAGCACCGAGGCCTGGCGGAAGTGGCGCTGGAACGCGCAGTTCTCGATGGTCTTGGCCGACATCGCCGCCAGCGCCAGCGCGTGGAACTGGCTCTGCTTGGAGTCACGCGAATTGACCGTGGACGCATCGAGCACGGCGAGCAGGTTGCCGGCCGGATCGAAGATCGGGGCGGCCGAGCAGCTCAGGCCGATGTGGCGGGCGAGGAAGTGCTCGTCGCGGTGCACGGTCACCGGCTGGCGCTCCATGACGCAGGTGCCGATGCCGTTGGTGCCCTCGTGGCGCTCGCTCCAGTCGGCGCCGAGCCACAGGCCGGCGCGCTGGAACATGCGCGCCAGGCCCGGCGAGGTCACGCAGTTGAGGATCACGCCGTCGGCATCGGTCAGGATGATCGCGCTGCCGGAGCCGGCGATCTGCTGGTACAGGCGGTCCATCTCGACGCGCGCCAGCTCGACGAAGTCCTGCAGTTTCTCCTGGCGCTGCGCAAGGGCCGGCCGGTCGAGCACCAGCGTGCCGCGCGGCAGGATCGGTTCGAGGCCATGGTTGGCGATGCAGCGCTCCCACGAGCGCGAGATCGCCGCGTCGGGGGCCGAGCGGCCAGCCCGGGCATCGCCGTCCCGGGCAACCGACAGCACGCGAGCGGCGTGCTGCGACGCAAGGCGGTCCAACATGCTCTCCTCCTCCGCCGCGCCGGGGGGCACGGCCTTGTCGTTGTGGGCGTATCGCCGGGCACGGCATTACGCCACGCGCGGTAAAACCTGATTCTAAACCCGTTTTCTGCCGCCCTGCGAAATGCTTGCCGGTGTGCGGAACAGCCGTGACCAGCCGTGACAGTGCGTACCGGAACTGTCACAGCCGGCCATGTGCCATCGCCGTCCGGCCGGGATGGCCGGGCCATTTGCAGGGGCTGAACGTGTTGTCCGTGCGCAAAAATGCTCTGGATCAATGATTTGGCCTTTGCATTTTGCTCATGGCACGCTCATTGCTGAATTGCGTGGCGTTCGAACACCCCCTCATCCCATAAGACCCGGAGGAGAGCTTGGCGATGATGAAGATCACGATGCGTGCAGGTCTGGTGCTGGCGACCCTGCTGACGGCGGCCACCGCCCACGCCCACGGCGACGTGACCCCGCAGGCGGTCGACACCACCGGGCTGGACCCGCTCGGCGACGAGAACTGGCGCGAGAGCAATCCGTACCGCGGCAACGAACTGGCGATCAAGATCGGCAAGTCGGCGTTCGCGCAGAACTGCGCGCGCTGCCATGGCATCGACGCGATCTCGGGCGGCATCGCGCCCGACCTGCGCAAGCTGGAAAAGGGCGCGCTCGGCGACGAATGGTTCCAGGAGCGCGTGCGCAACGGCGCCGTGCGCAACGGCGCCGTCTACATGCCGAAGTTCGCGAAGCCCGAAGGTGCGCTGTCGCAGGAAGCGCTGTGGGCGATCCGCTCCTGGCTCGACACGGTCGCGATCGACTGAACCACGGCTGAAAGCCTTGGGGGCGGGCGCGGCGGATGCCAGCGCGCCCCGAGCCGCCAGCGCCCCCGTCCGGCCGATCCGCCGGGCGGGGGCGCTGTCTTTAGGGCTCCGGCGTGCGGATTTCCGGGCGCCCGGAGGGCGGTGTTAGACTCGCGCCCCCGATTTTTCCGGCCGTCCCGGCACCGCCGCCGGCACGGCACACCGTATCTTCTGGAGACGCAGCGCATGGCCGGCCACAGCAAATGGGCGAACATCCAGCACCGCAAGGGCGCGCAGGACGCCAAGCGCGGCAAGCTGTTCACCCGCTTCATCCGCGAGATCACCATCGCCGCCCGCAGCGGGCTGCCGGACCCGGCCGCCAACCCGCGGCTGCGCCTGGCCGTCGACAAGGCGCTCGGCGCCAACATGTCCAAGGACACCATCGAGCGCGCGATCAAGCGCGGTGCCGGTGCCGATGACGGCTCGACGCTGGAGGAGATCCGCTACGAGGGCTACGGCCCGGGCGGCATCGCGGTGATGGTCGACTGCATGACCGACAACCGCAACCGCACGGTTGCCGAAGTGCGCCACGCCTTCTCGAAGTGCGGCGGCAACCTCGGCACCTCGGGCTCGGTGGCCTTCCAGTTCACCGAGACCGGCGTCATCAGCTACCCGGCCGGCACCGATCAGGAGAAGGTCATGGAGGTCGCGCTCGAGGCCGGTGCCGATGACCTCGTCGAGAACGAGGACGGCTCCTTCGACGTGCTGACCGCGCCCGATGCCTTCGCGGCCGTCCGGGAAGCGCTCGACGGTGCCGGACTCGTGGCCGAGAGCGCCGAGGTCACGATGCGCGCCGGCAACACCGTCGCGCTCGGCCTCGACGATGCGCGCAGCATGATCAAGCTGCTCGACATGCTCGAAGACCTCGACGACACGCAGAACGTCTATTCGAACGCCGACATCCCCGAAGCGGTGATGGCGCAGCTCTGAAGCCGGTTTCCGGCGCCATGCGCATCCTCGGCGTCGATCCCGGCTCGCGGCTGACCGGCTACGGCGTCATCGATGTCCACGGTCCGCGCGCCGTCTACGTCGACAGCGGCTGCATCCGCACGCCGGCCGGCGCGCTCGGCGAGCGGCTGTGCGCGATCCACCGCGGACTCGCCGAAATCCTGCGCGTGCATGCGCCGGCGGCCGCCGCCATCGAGCAGGTGTTCCTGCACCGCAACGCCGTCTCGGCCCTGAAACTCGGTCATGCGCGCGGCGTGGCGCTGCTCGCGCTCGCCGAGGCCGGGCTCGCGGTCGCCGAATACATGCCCTCGGTCGTCAAGCTCGCCGTGGTCGGCACCGGCCGCGCCGACAAGGAACAGGTGCAGCACATGGTCACCGCACTGCTGAAACTGCCGCGTGCGCCGCAGGCCGATGCCGCCGACGCGCTGGCCGTCGCGATCTGTCACGGCACGCAGCTGTTCGCGCAGGCGCGGCTCGCGGGCGCGGGGCAGGGGCGATGATCGGCCGGCTGCGCGGCCGGCTGATCCTCAGGCAGCCGCCGCTGCTGATGATCGAACTCGGCAACGGCCTCGCCTACGAGCTCGAAGCCTCGCTGTCGACCTGCTGCGCGCTGCCCGAGACCGGCGCCGAGGTCGTGCTGTACACGCATCTGGCCGTGCGCGAGGACGCACAGGTGCTCTACGGCTTCGGGACGCTCGCCGAGCGCACGCTGTTCCGCAACCTGATCAGGGTCACCGGCATCGGCGCGAAGCTCGCGCTGGTGATCCTCTCCGGCATGAGCGTCGATGCCTTCGCGCGCTGCCTGGAAGCCGGCGACGTGGCGACGCTGATCCGCCTGCCCGGCATCGGCCGCAAGACCGCCGAGCGGCTGGTGGTGGAGATGCGCGACCGCATCCAGTCGCTGGAACTCGGCGCCGAGTTCGCGCCGCGGCTGCCGGCGCGCGCGCCGGACGCACCTCCCGACCCGGTGCAGGATGCCGAGGCGGCGCTGGTCGCGCTCGGCTACAAGCCGGCCGATGCGACGCGCATGGTCCGGGCCGTGGCCGCCGACGGGCTGCCGAGCGAGGAGCTGATCCGCCGGGCGCTGGCGGCGACGCTGTCACGCGGCTGAGCGTTTCTGGGCAGTGCTCAGGCCTTGCGCAGCACGAACACGTAGTGGCCCCCGGATGATTCGGTGAATTCCAGCAGTTCGTGACCGAAGCGGTCGATGAACACGCGGAAATCGACGACGACGCTGCGGTCGGTCGCGAGGATGCGGATGCGCTCGCCGGACTCCATCTTCGCCATCGCCTGCTTGGTCTTCAGCAGCGGCAGCGGACAGAGCAGTCCGGTGAGATCGAGTACGGTTTCGGCGGCGGCAGGCGTATCCATGACCGTGCATTGTCCGCACAACGGCCGGCGCGCGCTACCGGTGACAGCGAAGCCCGGATGCGCAGGCCGGGGGAGCCCTGCCGCCACCGGCGCCGGCAGCGGGCGGCCTCGATGCGAATGACGGCGGAAGCAGGGCGGGCGGTGCGCGTGGTCGTCCACACCGCCGGCCTGCGCGCTGCAGCGCCTGCTTTCGCGATGCGTTTCATCCAGCCGTCATCGTTTCCACGCGGTCACGCTGTGACGATGGCTTGCCGGCCGGACGGATTTCAGGGATTCAGCGTCTTCGCGGGCGCACGGGCCGTGTCCGCGCCTTCCGGGTCGGTGACGCATGGCAGCAGCGGTGCGTGGCCCGGCTCTTGCTCTTACGATGGACGGCGCGACGCAAGTCGACGTTTTGCGCCATCTTGATCCGGACCCGTGTCCGTCCGGCTGCCGAGTGCCCCGAATCCGTCATGATCGAATCCGACCGCCTGATCTCCGCGGCTGCCAGTGCCGACGATGCGGCGATCGACCGCGCCATCCGCCCGAAGCGGCTCGCCGACTACGTCGGCCAGCAGGCGCTGCGCGAGCAGCTCGAAATCTTCATCCATGCCGCGCGCCGCCGGCGCGAGGCGCTCGATCACGTGCTGCTGTTCGGCCCGCCCGGACTCGGCAAGACCACGCTCGCGCACATCATCGCCGCCGAGATGGGCGTGAACCTGCGCAGCACCTCCGGACCGGTGCTGGAGAAGCCCGGTGACCTCGCGGCGCTGCTGACCAACCTCGAACCCTACGATCTGCTGTTCGTCGACGAGATCCACCGCATGTCGCCGGTGGTCGAGGAAGTCCTGTATCCGGCGATGGAGGACTACCAGATCGACATCCTGATCGGCGAGGGCCCGGCCGCCCGCTCGATCAAGCTCGACCTGCCGCCGTTCACGCTGGTCGGCGCGACCACGCGCGCCGGCCTGCTGACCAGCCCGCTGCGCGACCGCTTCGGGATCGTGCACCGGCTGGAGTTCTACACGACCGCGGAACTCACGCAGATCGTCGGCCGCTCGGCCGGCATCCTCGGCGTGCCGACCGATGACGACGGCGCCGGCGAGATCGGCCGGCGCTCGCGCGGCACGCCGCGCATCGCCAACCGGCTGCTGCGCCGCGTGCGCGACTACGCCGAGGTCAGGGCCGGCGGCCACATCACGCAGGACATCGCCCGCGCGGCGCTGGCGATGCTGAAGGTCGACGAACAGGGCTTCGACGACATGGACCGCCGGCTGCTCGGCCTGCTGCTCGACAAGTTCGGCGGCGGCCCGGTCGGGCTCGACACGCTGGCCGCCGCGCTCGGCGAGGAGCGCGGCACGATCGAGGACGTGCTCGAACCCTTCCTGATCCAGCAGGGCTTCCTGATGCGCACGCCGCGCGGGCGCACCGCGACCGCGCACGCCTACCGGCACTTCGGCCTGCTGCCCCCGGGCGGCGCCGACCTGTTCGACGCACCGGTCTGAGCACGCGCATGGCCGTGACCCGACATGGCGGCCAGCGCTGGCCGGGATCCCTGCGCAGCCTGATCATCGCCGGCTTCCTGCTGGCGCTGACGCCGCCGCTCGCCGCGCTCGGCTGGGCGGCGTACACGCTCAATTCCCTGGTCGCCGAGGTCGATGCCGGGCTGGAAACGGCAGTCGCCGCAGCCCGCTACGGCCGCGGTCTGGTCGCCGATGTCACCGAGCTGCAGCGCTCGGCACGGCACTGGAACGTGCTGCAGTCCGACACGCTGCTCGACACCTACCGCGAGCGGCGCAAGCGCGTCGACGAGACGCTCGGCCAGCTGCGGGCGCTCGCGCTCGACCCCGAACGCGTGCAGCGCCTCGAACGTCTGGCGGCGGCGCTGCCGGTCGGTGACGGTCCGCCGGTCGGCGATGACGACGTGCTGACCGCGCAGCTCGCGCCGCTGGTCGCGCAGGCGGTCGACGTGCTGGAGCTCTCCGACGACGCGGTCGAGGGCGAGAGCGCGCGGCTGCGCGAGGTCACGGCCGAGGCCAACCGGCGCTTCGCGTCGCTGGCCGCGCTCGGGCTGATCGCCGGCAGCGGCTGTGCGCTGCTCGCCGGCGGCCTGATCGCACGGCCGACGCGCCAGCTCGCGCAGGCGATCCGGCGCCTCGGCGACGAGGATTTCACGACGCCGGTCAGCCTCGCCGGACCGCGCGACATCCAGCTGATCGGCGCGCGGCTCGACTGGCTGCGCAGCCGCCTCGGCGAGATCGACGCGCAGAAGCAGCGCTTCCTGCGCCATGTCTCGCACGAGCTGAAGACGCCGCTGACCGCGCTGCGCGAGGGCTCGGAGCTGCTGCGCGACGGTACGCTCGGGCCGCTGGCCGAGGACCAGCGCGAGGTCGCCGGCATCCTCGTCGACAACGCCCGGCGGCTGTCGACGCTGATCGAGGACCTGCTGAACTTCAACCGCCTGCTGGCGCGCACGCAGCAGCTCGAAGCGGGCACGGTGGCACTCGCCGCGCTGGTCGAGGAAGTCGCCGGCGCGCAACGCCTGGCCGCGCAGGCGCGCTGCGTCACGCTCGAGCTCGACGTGCCGGAGGGGCTCATCGTGCAGGCCGATCACGACAAGCTGCGCACGATCCTCGACAACCTGCTCTCCAACGCCCTGAAGTTCGCCCGGCGCGACGGCCGCATCGCACTGCGCGCCGGCCGCTATCCCGGCGGCGTCGCCGTCGAGGTCGAGGACGACGGTCCCGGCATCCCGGCCGAGGAGCGCGAGCGGGTGTTCGAGCTGTTCTTCCAGGGCAGCCACCAGCCGGATACCCCGGTGCGTGGCTCCGGTCTCGGCCTCGCCCTGGCCCGTGAATTCGCCCGCCTGCATGGGGGCGACCTGATCGTCGCCGATGGCCGCGGCAGTGGTGCCTGCCTGTGCCTGACGCTGCCGGCGACTGCACCACCGTAGCGCGCAAAAAAATCCGGCGGGCACCGGGACAGGACTCTTGAACCCCGGGGGATCGCCTACAAGTCGCGCCACGCCAAGGCTTTTTTTCTTCCACCACCCGCTCGGTGACCGCAACATGCGCCGCCACTCTCCGCCCCTCCTGCTCTGTCTGCTGGCCGTCCTCGGCACCGGCTGCGACACCCTCAACGGCATGACCGACAAGCCGCCCTCGGGCGACGAGGCGATCCTGCGCAAGCAACTGGTCGATGCCCGCAGCGTCGCCGACCGCGCCCGCGCCAGCGCCCGCAAGGCCGAGGCGCGCGCGACCGATCTCGGCAAGGACAAGGCCGATCTCGAAACCACCGTCGCGGAACTGCGCGCGCAGAACGAGCGACTGACTCAGGAGAATCTCGATCTGAAGCGCCGTCTGCAGGCGCTCGGCCGGATCGAATCCACGCTTTCCGACCAGGGCAAATGACGTGACCGACAAACGCTGCGACATCCTCGCGGTCGACGATGATCCCGATCTGCTGCGTCTGCTGGTCCTGCGCCTGAAGGCCGCCGGCTACGTCGTCGAAACCGCCACCAACGGTCAGGAAGCCCTGACCCAGCTCACGCTGTGCGCGCCGCGCCTGCTGATCACCGACCTGCGCATGCCGGGCATGGACGGCCTGGCGCTGTTCGACGCCGTGCGCAGCCAGCGTCCGGGGCTGCCGGTGATCATGCTGACTGCGCACGGCACGATTCCCGATGCCATCCAGGCCACGCGCGACGGCGTGTTCGGCTTCCTGCCGAAGCCCTTCGAGCCGGCCGAACTGCTCGCCGAGGTGCAGCGCGCGCTCGCGACCACGGCGCCGGCGCGCGGCAACCCCGCCGGCTGGCGCGCGGCGATCGTCACGCGCAGCCCGCGGCTCGAATCCGTGCTCGACGAGGCGCAGCTCGTCGCCAAGTCCGACGTCTCGGTGTTCGTGCACGGCGAGAGCGGCACCGGCAAGGAACTGCTGGCGCAGGCCATCCACAAGGCCAGCCCGCGCGCCACGCGGCCGTTCGTGCCGGTCAACTGCGGCGCGATCCCGTCCGAGCTGCTCGAATCCGAGCTTTTCGGCCACGTGAAGGGTGCGTTCACCGGCGCCAACACCGCGCACGACGGCCTGTTCGTCGCCGCGACCGGCGGCACGCTGTTCCTCGACGAGATCGGTGACCTGCCGCTGGCGATGCAGGCGAAGATCCTGCGCGCGCTGCAGGAGCGTCAGGTGCGCCCGGTCGGCTCGACCCGCAACGTCGAGGTCGATGTGCGCATCATCTCGGCCACGCACCGCGACCTCGACCAGCTCGTCGCCGACGGCAGCTTTCGCGAGGACCTCTACTACCGCCTGAACGTCGTCGAGCTGCGCCTGCCACCGCTGCGCGAGCGGCGCGAGGATGTGCCGCTGCTGGTCGAGCAGTTCCTCGCGCGGCTGGCCGAGAAGGCCGGCGAGGCGTCGAAGCGCTTCGCGCCCGAGGCGATGGAGATGCTGATTTCCTCCGACTGGCCCGGCAACGTCCGCCAGCTCGCCAACGTCGTCGAGCACTGCGTGGCGCTGTCGCCGTCGGCGGTGATCCCGGTGGCGCTGGTGCGCCGCGCGCTGCGCGACCGCAACACGCCGTTCCCGCCGCTGGAGGAGGCACGCGATGCCTTCGAGCACGACTATCTGGTGCGCGTGCTGCGCCTGACCCGCGGCGGCGTCACACAGGCCGCGCGGCTGGCCGGGCGCAACCGCACCGAGTTCTACCGGCTGCTCGCCCGCCACGGGCTGGAGCCGGCGCTGTTCAAGGCCGAGGCCGAGGACAGCGAGGACTGACCGCCATCCCGGCAGCGGCCTGCCGGCGCAGATCGCAACGACGGCGCACACGTCGGGGGACGGGGCCCCTCCGCACGCAGCACCGCTCGGGATCCGCAGCGCACCTGTCCGCCTGCATCACCGTCTGCATCCTTAGCTTCCGCCGGCCATTCCGGCCGCGCCGTGCGTGCTGCATCCGCACAACCGCAATCCCGCCCGTCCGGCGCCTCGGGTATCCTTGCCCGCCATGCGCCTGTCCCGGATACGCCTCGCCGGATTCAAGTCCTTCGTCGATCCCGTCACGGTCCACCTGCGTTCGAACCTCGTCGGCATCCTCGGCCCGAACGGCTGCGGCAAGTCCAACGTCATCGACGCCGTGCGCTGGGTGATGGGCGAATCGGCGGCCTCGCGCCTGCGCGGCGAGGCGATGAGCGACGTGATCTTCAGCGGTTCGGCGACGCGCAAGCCCGTCGGCCAGGCCAGCGTCGAACTGGTGTTCGACAACGCCGAAGGCCGCCTCGGCGGCGCCTGGGCGAGCTACGCCGAGATCTCGGTGCGCCGCCTCGTCAACCGCGACGGCACCAGCCAGTACTTCCTGAACGGCACGCGCTGCCGGCGGCGCGACGTGACCGAGCTGTTCCTCGGCACCGGCCTCGGGCCGCGCAGCTACGCGATCGTCGAGCAGGGCATGATCTCGCGCGTCATCGACGCCCGGCCCGAGGAACTGCGTGCCTTCCTCGAAGAGGCCGCCGGCATCTCGAAGTACAAGGAACGCCGGCGCGAGACCGAAACCCGCATCCGCCACACGCGCGAGAACCTCGACCGCCTCGCCGACGTGCGCGAGGAACTCGAGCGCCGCCTGCAGGTGCTGGCCCGGCAGGCGCGTGCCGCCGAGCAGTACCGGGCGCTGCGCGCCGGGGAGCGCGAGCTGAAGACCGGGCTGCTGGCACTGCGCTGGCAGGCGCTGGCCGCGGCCACCGCCGCGCTGGAGGCCGACGGCGCGCGGCTGGAAACC
>NZ_DAOLKE010000031.1:0-4270 GCF_035331805.1 Plasticicumulans sp.
GCCGCCCTCACAGCTCGATCTGCGTGCCCAGCTCCACGACGCGGTTGATCGGGATGTTGAAGAAGTCCATCGCCCGCGCCGAGCTTCGCGACATCGCGATGAACAGCCGCTCGCGCCAGCGCGCCATGCCGGGGCGCGAGGTCGAGATCAGGGTTTCGCGGCCGAGGAAGAAGGTCGTCTCCATCAGCTCGAACTCCAGACCGTGCGGCCCGCACAGCGCCAGCGCCGCCTGCACGTCCGGGTCCTCGGTGAAGCCGAAGCGCATGTGCACGCGGTAGAAGCCGGAGCCGATGGTCTCGACCTCGACGCGCTTGTCCTCGCGCACGAACGGCACTTCCTCGGTGCGCACGGTCAGCAGCACGACGCGCTCGTGCATGACCTTGTTGTGCTTGAGGTTGTGCAGCAGCGTGTGCGGCACGCCGTCCGGGTTCGAGGTCAGGAAGATCGCCGTGCCGGAAACGCGCTGGATCATGCCGTCGGCGGCATCGTCGACGAACAGCTTGATCGGGATCGCCTCCTCGCGCAGGCGCCGGGCGAGCAGCTTGCGGCCGCGCTTCCAGGTGGTCATGAACGTGAACAGCAGCGCGCTGACCACCAGCGGGAACCAGCCGCCCTGCGGAATCTTCAGCGCGTTGGCGCCGAGGAAGGCCAGATCCGCGGCGAGAAACGGCAGGATGCACACCGCCACCAGCGCCGGATGCCAGCCCCAGACCCGGCGCGTGACCACGGCGAGCAGCAGGGTCGTGATCACCATCGTCAGCGTCACGGCGATGCCGTAGGCCGCTGCCAGCCGGCTCGATGACTCGAAGCCGAGCACGAGCAGCAGCACCGCCACCAGCAGCGTCCAGTTCACGGCCGGGATGTAGATCTGGCCGATCTCGGCAGCCGAGGTGTGCTCGATGCTCATGCGCGGCGCGTAGCCGAGCTGCATCGCCTGGCGCGTCAGCGAGAACACGCCGGAAATCACCGCCTGCGAGGCGATCACGGTCGCCGCGGTCGCGAGCCCGACCATCGGGTACAGCAGCGGCGCCGGCACCAGCAGGTAGAACGGATTCTCGGCCGCTGCGGGGTTGGCGAGCAGCAGCGCGCCCTGACCGAAGTAGTTGAGCAGGATCGCCGGCAGCACCAGCGCGAACCAGGCGCGGCGGATCGGCCGGCGCCCGAAGTGGCCCATGTCGGCGTACAGCGCCTCGCCGCCGGTCATGACCAGGAACACGGCACCGAGCGTGACGAAGGCATGCCACTGGTTGTCGCGAAAGAAGAAGTACGCGTGGCGCGGATGCACGGCGGCGAGGATGTCGGGGCGCTTGAGCATCTCGGCGACGCCGAACACCGCCAGCGCCCCGAACCAGACCAGCATCACCGGCCCGAAGAACTTGCCGACCCGGTCGGTGCCGTGCGACTGCACGAGGAACAGGCCGATCAGCACCAGCAGCGTCAGCGGCACGACCCAGGGCTCGAACACCGTGGTCGCGACGTTGAGGCCCTCGATCGCCGACAGCACCGAGATCGCCGGCGTGATCATCGCGTCGCCGTAGAACAGCGTCGCGCCGAACACGCCGAGGATCAGCACGGACCAGTGCCGGCGGCGGGTCGCGAAGCGCCGGCTGCAGGCGAGCGCCATCAGCGCCAGGATGCCGCCCTCGCCGCGGAAGTCGGCGCGCAGCACGAAGGCGACGTACTTGACCGAGACCAGCAGCAGCAGCGACCAGATGATCAGCGAGATCACGCCGAGCACGTTGGCCTCGGTCGCGATGATGCCGTGCGGGCCGCTGAAGCATTCGCGCAGCGCGTACAGCGGACTGGTGCCGATGTCGCCGTAGACGACGCCGAGGGCGGCCAGCGTCAGCGTCGTCAGGTTCTTCTTCGGGGTGTGCGGGGCGTCAGCGACGGCCAGTGCGGCATCGTTCGGCATGCGGGCGGTTTCCGGAAGCTCGGGGTCGGAGGGCTTGCACAGCCAGAGCGGTCCGCACCGGGCGCGGTGCAGGCCGGACCGTCAGGAATGCTGCGACTGCAATATAGGTCAGCCCCCGGCGGGGCCGGTGAGGCCGAATTCGATCGGCATGCGGGCGTAGAAGAGCGCGAGGCCCTCGGCATCGATGCGTTCGAGCAGCCGTGCCTCGTCGGCCGGACGCAGGATGAAGATCACGTCGATCGGCACATCACCGGCCAGCTCGAAGAAATGCGCCTCGTGCAGGCGGCGGTGGCGGCCGTAGCCGGCGAGCGCCCGGTAGGCGGTGCCGCCGGGCAGGTCGAGCTCGCGCGCCAGCTCCAGCAGCCATTCCCACAGCAGCCGGCCGTGGTGGCGTCGGCCTTCGGACAGGTGGAAGCGCAGCGCGATGCCGGATTCGCTCGGGTTCATGGCTTCATCGTCTCCCCGTCTTTGCGGTCTTGCTCAGCCCAGGGTCCGCAGCCAGCCGACCAGCGCCAGCCCGACGGCGGTCGCGGCCAGCGAGCCGCCGACGTGCATCAGGATCGCCGCGCCGCCCCAGACCAGTTCGCCGCGTGCGAGCAGCGTGACGATCTCGGCCGAGAAGGTCGAGAAGGTCGTCAGGCCGCCGAGGAAGCCGGTCGCGAGCGCCAGCCGCCATTCCGGGGCCAGCGCCGGCAGCGCCTGGAACACGCCGAGCGCGATGCCCATCAGCAGGCCGCCGATCAGGTTCGCCGCCAGCGTGCCGAGCGGCACCGGCGGGAACAGCGGGTTCAGCCACAGCCCGAGCAGCCAGCGCAGCCAGGCACCGACGGCGGCGCCGAGGCCGACGGCGAGCAGCCCGGGACCGCTCACCACGGCCGCCGGCCTGCGCATCCGGCGGCGGCCGGCATCATCAGAACAGCCCTTCGAAGGGCTGCACCGTCACCGTGTCGCCGGCCTCGACGCCGCTGCTGTCGGCGGCGAGCACGATGAAGCAGTCGGCGCGGCTGACCGAACTGAGGATGCCCGAGCCCTGGTCGCCGGTCGGGCGCACGGCCATCGAGCCGTCGTCGCGCTGCTCCAGCACGCCGCGCTGGAACTCGGTGCGCCCGGGGCGCTTCTTCAGGCGCGCGAGCGTCGGCACCTGCAGCGTCACCGGCTGCACGGCGTTCATGCCCATCATCCGCCGCAGTGCCGGCTGCACGAACTGGTAGAAGGTCACGACCACCGACACCGGGTTGCCGGGCAGGCCGAAGAACACGGCCTCGCCGAGGCGCCCGAAGGCCAGCGGCCGGCCGGGCTTCATCGCCAGCTTCCAGAAGTCGATGCGCCCGAGGCTCAGCAGCGTGTCCTTGACGAAGTCGGCCTCGCCGACCGACACGCCGCCGGAGGTGATCACGGCATCGGCGCAGGCCGCGGCCTCGCGGAAGGCCGCCTGCAGCGCCTCGCGGTCATCGCGTACGACACCCATGTCGATCAGCTCGACGCCGAGGCGGCTCAGCATGCCGTACAGCGAATAGCGGTTGCTGTCGTAGACGCAGCCGGCGGCCAGCGGCTCGCCGATCGAGCGCAGCTCGTCGCCGGTCGAGAAGAAGGCGACGCGCAGGCGCCGGCGCACGCGCACCTCGGCGACGCCGAGCGAGGCGAGCACGCCGAGATCGGCCGGCTGCACGCGCCGGCCGGCGGCGAGCACGGTCTCGCCGGTCTTCAAGTCCTCGCCGGCGAGGCGGATGTTCTGGCCGGCGCGGTGACCGCGGCCGATGCGCACGCGATCCTGGCCGCCCTCCTGATCGCCACCCTGCTCGCGCTCGGTCTGCTCCTGCATCACGACGCAGTCGGCACCCTCGGGCAGCACGGCGCCGGTCATGATGCGCACGGCCTGGCCGCTGGCGAGCCTGCCGTCCCAGGCTGCACCGGCGAACGCGGTGCCGACCACCGCGAGCGTCACGGTGCCTGCATCCGGCAGGTCGGCGGCGCGCACGGCGTAGCCGTCCATCGCCGAGTTCACGTGCGCGGGCACGTCGATCGGCGAAACCACATCGGCGGCGAGCACGCGCCCGAGCGCGGCGCGCAGCGCCACCTGTTCGCTGGCAGTGACCGGCTGCACGGCGGTCTGGATGCGCGCGAGCGCCACCGGCACCGGCAGCGAGTGCGGGTCGTGATCGTCGCAGCACGAAGCCTGCGCGCGGATGGCATCGCTGCCGGGACTACAGGACAGACTCATCGGGCCAGCTCTCCGGATCGGGCCGCGCCGCCGGTGCGGCCGGCGCGGCGGGCAAGAAATTCCTCGCGATACGCGCACAGCCAGCCGGCGATCGCCGTGGCATCGGCGAGATCGAGCCGTGGCAGGCGGGAGGC
>NZ_DAOLKE010000031.1:4370-19940 GCF_035331805.1 Plasticicumulans sp.
CGCACCCACGCATCGTGCCGGTACTGGTGGCGCTTCGGGCCGTCGGCGCGCAGCACTTCGAGCTTCGGCAGCGCCGCGCGCGCGAAGCCCTCGACCAGCACCAGATCGAGCGCCCCGACATCGAGCCAGCCGAGCGCATCGGCGAGTTCACAGTCGCCGGGCTGACAGGCCGGGTCGCGTTCCTCGATCAGTGCGGTCTGGCCGACGGCGGCCACCAGCGTGCGCGCCAGCCCGGCGCGGCGCAGGCGATCGCTGTCGCGGCCGGGCTCATCGAGATCGAAGCGCGCCGAGGCCTGCTTGATGACGCCGACGCGCAGACCGGCGGCGGCAAGCTCCGGCAGCAGCCGGCAGAGCAGCGCCGTCTTGCCGGCCCCGCTCGGTCCGACGATGCCGAGCACCGGCAGCGGACAGGCCGCGACGGCCGCATCGGGCGCTGCCAGGCCCGCATCCACCGGCGGCACACCATTGCCGGTGGCGATCACGCCCCTGCCCTGCATCATCTGCATCCTCCGCTGCCGATCGACCGCGCGACCGGCGCTGCCGTACTCTCGCGTGACCGCGCAGTGTCCGCGATCGTCCCCGTCACTGCCAGTTTCCGCGCGGAGTATGCCGATGTGCCGATAAGTCCGATCGACCTGCCTGCCGGGGCCTGCGGGCCGTTTGCGAACGAATGCAGTGACTGGCTGCGGGCCTGCGCGCCGGGCCGGCTGCTGCTGCTCGGCGATGCCGGCGACCTGACGCTGCCACCGGGCACGGAGGTCGATGCCCGTGCCGATGCCAGCGCGCTCGCCGCCGATGCCCGCTACGACGCGGTGCTGATCCGCGGCCTGCCCGAACTGCTCGACCGGCGCGCCGGAGCCGCGCTGCTCGCCCGCGCCCGCGACCGGCTGGCGCCGGAATGCCTGGCCGTGCTGCCCCGGCCGTGCTGGGACGAGGGCGCCGTGCTCGGCCTCGGCTACACGCTGCGCGCCCGCGCACCGGCGGCGCTGCTCGGGCATTTCGCGATCGCGAGCTACAAGAGCGTGCCCGACTGGTTCAACAGCAAGTTCTGGGCGCACCCGGAACGCTGGCAGCCCTGAGCGGCTGCCTCGACTGCTGCGCTGCTGATTCCCTTCCGATTCGTCCTGACGGAGTTCCCCCGTGATGAGTACCCCGCAACCCGGCATCCTCGCCCCGATCCCGGCCGCCTCGCGGCATCTGTTCTTCCACGTCAACGCCTGTCACGACGCACCGCGGGCGCTGCAGGCGCTGCGCGGGCTGGTCGACGGGTTTGCCGTCGTCGTCGGCATCGGCGCCGAACTCGCCGCCGGCCTCGATGCGCCGATCCCGGGCCTGCGGCCGTTCCCGAGCCTCCCCGGCGCGCGCGTGCCGATCCCGTACGTGCCGTATGCGCTGTGGTGCTGGCTGCGCGGCAGCGACCGCGGCGAGCTGTTCCACACCGGGCGCGAGATCGAGAACGCGCTGGCCGGCGTGTTCACGCTGGAACTGGCGATCGACTGCTTCTGCCACCGCGACAGCCGCGACCTGACCGGTTACGAGGACGGCACCGAGAACCCGGTCGACGAGGCCGCGCTCGCCGCCGCGATCGTCAGCCACGAGGGCGACGGCCTCGATGGCGGCAGCTTCGCGTCGGTGCAGCAGTGGCTGCACGACATCGAGCGCTTCCAGCGCCTGTCGCCGGGCGAGCAGGACGACACGGTCGGGCGCAGCCGCATCGACAACGAGGAACTCGAGGACGCGCCGGACTCGGCCCACGTCAAGCGCACCGCGCAGGAGGACTTCGATCCGCCGGCCTTCATGGTGCGCCGCTCGATGCCATGGACCGCCGAACGCCGCGGCGGGCTGGTGTTCCTCGCCTTCGGCCACAGCCCCGATGCCTTCGAGGCGGTCCTGCGGCGCATGAGC
Source organism: Plasticicumulans sp. (assembly GCF_035331805.1). Taxonomy (NCBI): domain Bacteria; kingdom Pseudomonadati; phylum Pseudomonadota; class Gammaproteobacteria; family Candidatus Competibacteraceae; genus Plasticicumulans; species Plasticicumulans sp. The sequence goes on from NZ_DAOLKE010000031.1 coordinate 6,276, forward strand.
GGCGCCGAGGACGGCATCCATGACGCGCTGTTCAACTTCACACGGCCGCTGAACGGCGCGCACTACTGGTGCCCGCCGCTGCTCGACGGCCGGCCGGACTGGCGCGCGCTCGGGATCTGAGCCGCCGATGCCCGCGCCGCTGCCGCCGTATCACTGCACCGTCGAAGCGGACTGGACCGATTACAACGGCCACCTGAACGTCGCCTTCTACGTGCTGGTGTTCGACCGCGCCACCGACGCCGCCCTCGCCGCCTGCGGACTCGATGCGCGGTTGCGCGAGCGCAGCGGCAGCACGGTGTTCGCGGCCGAATGCCACGTCAGCTATCAGCGCGAGCTGCCGGGCGGCGCGCCGCTCGCAGTCGACACGCAGATCCTCGGCCTCGACGACAAGCGCGTGCACCTGTTCCACACGCTCGGCCACGCCGAAGCCGGCTGGCCGGCGGCGAGTGCCGAGTTCCTGCTGCTGCACGTCGATCTCGGCAGCCGCCGGGTCGCGCCGTGGCCGCCGGCGGTGCACGCACGGCTTGCCGCGGTGCGCAGCGCCCATGAACGGCTGCCGGTGCCAGCGCAGGCCGGGCGTTCGGTGCAGTTGCGCCGGCGCGAGCCACAGCCATGAAGCTGCCGCCGCTGCCCCCGTACCGGGTCCGCGAGCACGCCCGCGCCCGGCGCGTGCGCCTGCGCGTGTCGCCGGCGCACGGCATCGAGGTCGTCGTGCCGAGCGGCTTTCCGGCGCGCGAGCTGCCGCGGCTGCTGGAGCCGCACCGCCACTGGATGGAGATGCAACTCGCACGCTGCCGCGCCGGGCTCGAACTGCCGGCGGTGATGCTGCTGCCGGCGCTCGGCGAAACCTGGTCGCTGCGCCACGAGGCCCTCGCCGAAGGACGGCGTGCCCGGCTGCTCGTCGAAGCCGGCGCCCTGCACCTGCAGGCGGCGGACGCGGCCGCAGCCCGCGCGCTGCTGCAGCGCTTCGTGCAGCGGCGCGCCGCCGAAGTCCTGCCGCCGTGGCTTGCACGCATCGCCGAGGAAACCGGTCTGCGCTTTGCCGGGGTGCGCATCCGTGCGCAGCGGGCGCGCTGGGGCTCGTGCTCGGCCAGCGGTCGCATCAGCCTGAACTGCAAGCTGCTGTTCCTCGAACCGGCGCTGGTGCGGCACGTGCTGGTGCACGAGCTCTGCCACACCGTGCACCTGAACCATTCCCCGGCGTTCTGGAAGGTGGTCGCAGACCACGATCCGGACTGGCGCCGGCTGCGCGCCGAACTGCAGGCACGACCGGCGATGGCGCCGGCCTGGATCGAAGCCTGACGGGAGCGTGGCGGGAGGAGTGAGGGAATGGGGGACGGGATGAGCAGCGGGCTCTGGAGCCTGTTCGCCGGCAGCTTCCTGGCCGCGACGCTGCTGCCCGGAGGCTCGGAACTGCTGTACGCGGCGCTGCTGCTGCGCGGCGAGGATTCGCCGCTGGCGCTGCTGGCGGTGGCGACGCTCGGCAACACGCTCGGGGGGCTCAGCTCGTTTGCGATCGGCTGCTGGCTGCGGCAGCGGCGCCCGGCCGGGCCCTTCGCGGCCCGCCACGAACAGGCGCTGACGCGGCTGCGCCGCTTCGGCGCACCGGCCCTGCTGGCTTCGTGGGTGCCGGTGATCGGCGATCCGCTGTGCGTCGCCGCCGGCTGGCTCGGCATCGGCTGGACGGCGGCGACGCTGTGGATTGCGCTCGGCAAGGCCGCGCGCTATGCGGCGTTGTCGGTGCTGCTGCCGTCGGGCTGAACCGGGGCCTCGTCGCTGTTCGCAGCGTCCTCGGTGACGACGCGGTCACGCCCGGCGTGCTTGGCGGCGTACAGCGCGCGGTCGGCGGCGCGCAGCAGGTCTTCGAGCTCGCGCCGTTCGCCGGCCGGGCAGCGCGCGACGCCGACGCTGCCGCTCAGCGCCACGACACCGCCGCTGCCGGTGGCGACGCGCACCTCGGCGAGCCGCGCGCGGATGCGCTCGGCGACCGCGACCGGTCCGCCCTCCGGGTCGGTCGTGACGATCAGGAATTCCTCGCCGCCGTAGCGGCCGAGGGCATCGTAGGGGCGCAGCGCCTGCAGCATCGCCGCCGAGGCGGCGCGCAGCGCCTCATCGCCGGTCAGGTGGCCGTGGTTGTCGTTGATCGCCTTGAAGTGATCGAGATCGACCAGCACGACGCTGACGCCGATGCCCTCGCGCTCGCAGCGCACGAGTTCGCGCGCGAGCAGGTCGAGGATGGCCTTGCGGTTCCAGAGGCCGGTCAGCGCGTCGAGCAGCGCCTGACGACGCGCGGTGTCGCGCTCGCGCAGCAGTTGCGACTGCACCTCGCTCGCCAGCGAGCGGCCGATCTCGGCCTCGGCGATCGCGGCCAGATCGCGCAGCGCCTGCGCATCGGCCTCGGCCAGCCGGTGCGCAATCCGGCCGGCGACGCTCAGCGTGCCGACGCGATGGCGCCGGCGGCCGGCATGCAGCGGACAGGCCGCGTAGAAGCGGAAGCGCGGCTCGCCGAGTACCAGCGGATGGTCGCCGAAGCGCGGATCGGCCTGGGCGTCGCTGACGATCATCGGTTCGTTGTCGAGGATGGCGTGCGCGGCCAGCGAGTGCTCGCGCGCAATCTCGCGCAGCGCCAGTCCCTGCACGGACTTCAGCCATTCGCGATCACCGTCGATCAGGCTGACCGTCGCGATCGGCAGTCCGAACAGGCGCACGGCCAGGCGGGTGATGCGCTCGAAACGCTCCTCGCGTGGCGTATCGAGCAGGTCCAGCGAGCGCAGCGCGTACAGGCGCTCGGCTTCGTCTGGCGGCAGCGGGGCGGACAGCATGAGCAATCACCTGCGGGTGGCACGGGGGGCATGGCCCCGAAGCCTGCGGTCCTGCACGCCGGGCACGGCGTGCAGTCCGCGGATCGTTATTTCCGGCCGCCGGGCCTTGTTCAGTGGCTGCTGCTCTGGCGCCCGCGCACCAGTCGCTTGTTCAGCGCCTGACGCGTCAGGCCGAGCAGGCCGGCCGCGATGCCCTGATTGTTGTCGGCGCGACGCAGCGCTTCGGCCACCAGAAAGGCTTCGGCTTCCTTCAGCGTAGGCAGCCGGTCGGGGAAAAGCTGCGAAAGACTCTGCACCGGTGGTGGTGGCGGCGGCGCATCGGGCGTGGAGGACACGCAGTGGCGGAAGCTCGCCAGGCCGAGCGTGCCGCCGCTGCGGTGGCTGGCGACGGCGTCGTAGGCCATGGCTTCGAGTTCGGCGACGTTGCCGGGGAAGTCGTGGTTGCGCAGCAGGCTGTAGAGCTCGGCAGGAATGTGGACATCGCCCTTGCCGAGGGCCTCGACCGCGCGCGCGACGAAATGCTCGACCAGCAGCGGCACGTCGCCGCGCCGGCTGCGCAGCGGCGGCACGTGCACGTGGTGGGCACGCAGCCGGTAGTACAGATCCTTGCGCAGCCGGCCGCTGTCGGCCTGGTGCGCGAGATCATGACGGCTGATCGCGACGATGCGGGCGCGGCACTCCTGCACGATGCCGGAGCCGACCGGGCTGAAGCTGCGTTCCTGCAGCAGGTTCAGCAGCAGTTGCTGCGCGGCCGGGGCAAGCTCACCGACTTCGAGCAGCACCAGCGTACCGTCGGCCGCCGCGCCGATGCGGCCTTCCTGCGGCTGGCCGGCTTCGGCATGCAGGCCCGGACGGTGGCCGAACAGGGTTTCGGCGAAGCGGCGCTCGTCCATGCCGCCGACCTCGACCATCACGCAGGCGCCGGGACGGCCGGAAACGGCGTGCAGGGCCTGGGCCAGCAGCTTGCGGCCGGTGCCGGTCTCGCCGGTGATCAGCACCGGCTGCGACAGCGGCGCGATGGCCTCGATGTAGCGGCAGGCAGCCCGCATGCTGCGGTCCTGCGCAATCAGCCGGGCGAAGGCCTCGGGGTGATCGAGCCGGTCATCGAGCATCGTCTGGGTCAGCGAGGCCAGCTCGTGCTTGAGCCCGCGGATCTCCAGGGCCCGGCCGACGCTCGCCAGCAGGCGCGTGCGATCGACCGGCTTGACCAGAAAATCGAAGGCGCCGGCCTGCAGGCAGCGCATCGCGGCCTCGGGATCATGGGCCTCGGTCAGCACGATGACCGGCAGGTCCGGCTGCTCGGCGCTCAGGCGGGCCAGCAGGACTTCGGGTTCGAGCTCGGGCAGCGAGGCATCGACCAGCAGTACGCCGCAGCCCTGTTCGCTGAGCCGGGCCGGCAGGCGCTGCGGGTCGGTTTCACCGATCACGGCCGGCACGCCGGCGGCGTTGAGCATGGCGCTGACCGAGCGCAGCAGGCCGGAGGTGTCGTCGAGCAGCAGCACGGGCTGACCCGAACCGAGCTCGGCGGCGCTTGCCTGTGGCACGAACCACGGATGTGCATGCAGGAATGCATTGCGACGCGACGTTTCCGGGGGGTTCTTCGTCATCGCCGGTTCTCCCTCTTGACCCCAGTACAGGGGCATGTCTCGTGGATTGCTATGGACGGCGAGGGTTCCGCATCGGTTCGGTTCTTCGTCATGCTAGCTCCGATCATGTATGGGTGCCCTGCCCTGGGCGGATCGCAGGCAGGTCGCCGAACCGCGGCGGTCCCGCTCTGTAGGCGCAGATGCCGCATTCGCGCCGGGATGACCGGAGACAACAGCGGCACCTGCAGACTTCCTGCTCCTGGAAAATCAGGACCGGAAGGACTGGATTACGTTCACGTATGCAAATTTTGGTCCATGCCCGGAATGACACACATCCGGACGCCCGAAAGTCATCAGCTGAAAATGATCGTGCATGTCAGCCATGCCTGCCAAGCATGGACTGACCTGCCCGCTCCGGAAGCACATCCAGCAAAAAAAGACTCAGCGCAAGCGCCTCAGCGCAAAGATGCCGCTGCCGAGGAACAGCAGGATCGGCAGAGCTGCCGCCATCAGCGGCGGAGCGCCGTAGACGACGACGAGGTTCGCGAGCACGCGGTTTGCCAGGAAGAATGCGAGCCCGAGGAAGATGCCGATCAGCAACCGCTGCCCGGCCGCGGCATTGCGCTGGTGGGCGAACACGAACGGCATCGCGATCAGCAGCATGGTCAGGTTGGCGAGCGGCGCCAGGGCCTTGGACCAGAACGCCAGTTCGTAGCGATCGGCACTGAGGCCGTTGTCCCGCAGATAGCCGGCGAAGGTCTGCAGCTGGCGCATCGCCAGCGTCTCGGGCTTGGCGGCGAGCACGTCGAGCTTGCCGGGATCGAGCACCGATTCCCAGGCGAAGGACACCTGCGCATCGGCCGTCACCCGTTCCTCGCCGAGCGTGCTGCGCCGGGCGTCGCGCAGCACCCAGCGCCGGGAGGCCGGATCGTAGTCGGCGCTCGGTGCGCGGATCACCGCCTTCATCGAGGAATCCGGCGCCATCTCGAACAAGGTGATGTCGGCGAGCCGCTTGTGCGGCTTCACGGCCCGGACGTTGACGAACAGCGCACCGTCACGGGCCCAGAAGCCGCGGCCGTCGCGGATCGTGACGCTGGCGTCCTTGGCCGTGCTGCGGCCGGTCTCGGCCAGTCGTTCGGTTCGCGGCGCGACGAATTCGCCGAGCGCCAGCGCGAACAGGCTCAGCAGCAGCCCGGCCCGCATCGCCGAACCGACCAGCCGCAGGATCGACACGCCGGCACCGCGCATGACGACGAGTTCGCTGCCGGCGGCCAGCGCGCCCATGCCCATCAGGCCACCGAGCAGCAGCGCCATCGGGAAGCTTTCGTAGGTGCGCCGCGGCAGCGTCAGCGCCAGATAGCGCAGGATTTCGGCGAGGCCGTACTGGCCGGTGCCGAGATCCTCGAGCTCCACGAGCAGCGTGAAGAAGGTCTCGAGCGCGACCAGCACCAGCAAAGCGATCAGCGAGGCGCCGATCACCGTGCGCAGGATGTAGGCGTCGATGCGTTTCAAGCCCTTCTCCAGCTGACGGTCAGGCCGTGGCGGCCGTAGTGGTGAAACCACAGCGCGAGCCCGAGCGCGAGGAACAGCAGGTGTGCCCACCAGAGTCCGGCCACCGGCCCGATCGAGCCCTTTTCCAGCCACGCCTTGCCGATGCCGAGCAGGTTCATGTAGATCGCGTACACCAGCACGCCGCCGAGGATGCGCGCATAGCGGCTCTCGCGCGGCTGGGCCCTGGCGAGCAGCGGCGCGACGAAGACGATCAGCGGGATCGAGACGATCGCGCCGATGCGGGCATGCAGTTCGGCCTTGTCGCGACGGTCGCCGCGCAGCAACTGCGCCGTCGGCACCGATTCACGCTTGCGGCTGACATCCCCGGACGCCGGCTCGTCGATCCGCACCCGCAGGTGTTCGTAATGCACCTGCCGGTAATCGGTGAGTCCCGGCTCGCCTTCGTAGCGGAAGCCCCGCTCCAGCACCATGTAGCGCACGCCGTCGGCACCGGTTTCCTGATGGCCGCGGTTGCCGGTCGTGACCGCGATGCGCCCTGAATCCGGCTCGGTGCTGTGGATGAACACCTTGACCAGTTCGCCATCGATCGGATCGAGCGATTCGACGTAGACGACATGCTGGCCACCGGCCGCCTCGCGGAAGGTACCGGGCACGAACAATGACATCTGTGCCTGCTGACGTGCGCGGGCCTGCAGCTCGAACTGCAGCGAGGCCGCCCACGGCGCCACGCCGAGCACGACCAGCGCGACCAGCGCCGCCAGCGGCAGCGCCAGTGCGAGCAGCGGCCGGTACAGCTCGGCCGGGCCGTAGCCGCAGCCGGTCAGGGCCGCCATCTCGCTTTCCTGATGCAGGCGCCCCAGCACCAGCAGCACGCCGATCATCAGCGCGATCGGCACCAGCACCGGCAGGAAGCGGATCGCCTGCAGCACCAGCATCTGCAGGATGACTTCCTTGATCAGCAAACCGCTCGCAACCTGGGTCAGGTAGGTCGCGAGCCGGCTCGACAGCACGATCGCCAGCAGTACGAGCAGCGTCGCGGCGGTGACTGCGGCGGTCTCGCGCAGCAGGAATCGGTCGAATGTGCGCAGCAAGTTCGGGGATTCCTCAGCCGCCGGAGCGGCGTTGTCGGTTCAAAAACCTTCCGGCTACACTCGGTCGCCCGTCCGGCCACCGGGCCGGCGACGGGCAGCGCAGCGGAAGCACAAGCACGGCCGGCACGGCCGCCCCCAGCAGAGTCGGAGCGCAAAGATGGAATTCTCGGTCAAGAGCGGCAATCCCGAAAAGCAGAGAACCGCCTGTCTCGTCCTCGGCGTCTACGAATCCCGCCGCCTGACACCGCCCGCCGAGCAGTTCGACACCGCTGCCGAAGGCTTTCTCGGCAACGTGCTGCGCCGCGGCGACCTCGAAGGCAAGCCGGGCCAGACGCTGCTGCTCGTGAACACGCCGGCAACGCTCTGCGACCGCGTGCTGCTGGTCGGCTGCGGGCGTGAGCGCGACCTCGATGATCGCCGCTACAAGCAGATCATCGCCGCCGCCGTGCATACGCTCAACGACACCGGCGCGACCGAAGCCGTCAGCTATCTGACCGACCTGAACGTACGCGGGCGCGATGTCGCCTGGAAGGTGCGCCTCGCCGTCGAGGTCAGCGAGGACGTGCTCTACCGCTACGACGAGACCCGCAGCCGCAAGGATGCCCCACGCCGGCCGCTCAAGCGCATCGTGCTCGCCGTGCCGAGCCGCCGCGAGTTGCCGCTCGGCGAGCAGGCGGTGCGCGAAGGCGCGGCCGTCGCCGAGGGCATGAAGCTTGCGCGCGATCTCGGCAACCTGCCGCCGAACATCTGCACGCCCGAATACCTCGCCCAGCGCGCCGCGCTGCTCGCCGGCAGCTCTCCGAAGTTCGCGCTGAACGTGCTGGAGCGCGCCGACATGGAAACCCTGGGCATGGGCTGCCTGGTCGCGGTCGCCCGCGGCAGCCGCCGGCCGCCCAAGCTGATCGCGCTCGAATGGCATGGCGCAGCCGATGCCCGGCAGAAGCCGGTCGTGCTGGTCGGCAAGGGCATCACCTTCGATACCGGTGGCATCTCGCTGAAACCCGGCCCGGACATGGATCTGATGAAGTTCGACATGTGCGGTGCCGCCGGCGTGCTCGGCACGATGTCGGCCATCGCCGCGCTCGACCTGCCGCTGAACGTCGTGGCCGTGGTGCCGGCCGTCGAGAACATGCCGGGCGGCGAGGCCTCGCGCCCCGGCGACATCGTCACCAGCCTGTCGGGCCAGACCGTCGAAATCCTCAACACCGACGCCGAAGGCCGGCTGGTGCTCTGCGATGCGATCACCTGGGCCGAACAGCGCTACGAGCCGGTGACGCTGGTCGATGTCGCGACGCTGACCGGTGCCTGCGTGATCGCCCTCGGCGCGCATCCGCACGGGCTGTTCTCGAACCACGGCCCGCTCGCCAACGAGCTGCTCGACGCCGGCCGCGAAACCCATGACCGCGCCTGGGAGCTGCCGCTGTGGGAGGACTACCAGGACGGCCTCGACAGCAATTTCGCCGACATGGCCAACGTCGGTCCACGCGAGGGCGGTGCGATCACGGCTGCCTGCTTCCTCGCGCGCTACACGAAGAAGCTGCACTGGGCGCATCTCGACATCGCCGGCACCGCCTGGAAGACCGGCAAGCAGAAGGGCGCGACCGGCCGGCCGGTGCCGCTGCTGACCCGCTTCCTGATCAACCGCGCTGCCGCCGCGCGCGACTGAACCTGCCGCCGCCGTGGCGACGCGCATCGAGTTCTACGTGCTCGCCACCGCCGGCGAGGCGGCCTGCCTCGCCACCGCCTGCCGGCTGGTCGACAAGGCCCGGTCGCAGGGCCTGTCCGTGTGGATCCGCACCGCCTCCGCGGCCCAGTCAGCGACGATCGACCGCGAACTCTGGACCTGGCGCCGCGGCAGCTTCATCGCCCATCGCATCCACGCCCCCGGACGCCGGCCCTGGCCGGTGCTGATCGGCACCGGCGCACCGCCGGAAAGCCATCGCGCGCTGCTGCTGAATCTCGCCGATGACGTGCCGGACGGTTTCGAGGCCTGTTCACGGCTGATCGAAATCGTCGATGCCCGCGAAGACATCCTCGCCGCCTCGCGTGCGCGCTACAAAGTTTATCGGGACCGGGGCTTTGCGCCCTCGGCCGTACGGCTGTAGAAGCCTGCCGGTACCGCGTGCCTGCCATTGCTCAAGCTGGCCGGACCCGCGGCCGATATGGCATCCACCGACATAACCAGACGGCGACGCCGCCCCCCCGGCAGTGGCCGCAGGCATCCACCGAGGAGCTTCATTCATGAGCGAGAGCGCGCCGGACTATCGCGACATCATCCGCCAGGTCGCCGAACATGCCGGCCACCTCGCGATCGCGATCACTGACATCACGGGCCACATCGGTGAGGTCAGCGAACGCGCGATGCGCGAGGCCGAAGCCTTCGGCACGCTGCAGGGGCTGGCGACGCACATGGCCAGCCAGAACACCGCCGTCGCCGAAGCGGCCGACAGCACGCAGCGCGTGGTCGGCACGGCGCGCTCCGAGGTCGACCGCACCCGCCAGACCATCGAATCCTCGCTCGCCGACATCCGGGCGCTGACCGAATCGGTCGCGACCATCGAGGTCCAGCTCGCCGAACTCGGCGGCGCGATGGAGCGCGTCAGCGCCGTTGCCAAGGGCATCGATGCGATCGCCAAGCAGACCAACCTGCTGGCGCTGAACGCCACGATCGAAGCCGTGCGCGCCGGCGAGGCCGGCAAGGGTTTCGCGGTGGTCGCAAGCGAGGTCAAGGAACTCGCCAAGCAGACCCGCTCGGCCACCGCCGAGATCGACGTGACGCTGCGCGAGCTCGGCGAACGCACGCGCGGCCTGCTCGCCCAGGGCGCGCAGAGCAAGACGCGCTCCGAGGAAGTCCGCCGCGGCACCCAGGCGATCCAGCAGGTCATGGACACCATGGGCGCGGCGATGCAGGACGTCGACGACCAGACCCGCCGCATCGGCGATGCCGTCCACGAGATTGCCGGCAGCTGCCAGCAGACCGTCACGGCGCTGAACCAGGTCGCCGAATCCGTGCATTCGTCGAGCGCGAACCTGCGCCAGGCGCGCGATCAGCTGACCAGCGTGCAGGCGGTCAGCGAGGCGCTGGTCGGCACGACGGCCGTCGACGGCATCGAGACCGTCGATGCGAAATTCATCGCAATGGCCAAGGACACCGCGAAACGCATCGGCGAACTGTTCGAGCAGGCGCTGAGCCGCGGGGACCTGAACGAAAGCGACCTGTTCGACCGCCAGTACCGGCCGATTCCCGGCACCGATCCGCAGCAGCACCTGACCCGCTTCACGGACTTCACCGACCGGGTGCTGCCGAGCCTGCAGGAAGCGCTGCTCGATCGCGACCGCCGCATCGCCTTCGCCGCCGCCGTCGACGACAACGGCTATCTGCCGACCCACAACCGCAAGTATTCGCACCCGCAGGGGCGCGATCCGATCTGGAACGCCGCCAACTGCCGCAACCGTCGCATCTTCAACGACCGTACCGGTCTCGCTTCAGGTCGAAACCAGAAGCCGGTCCTGCTGCAGACCTACCGGCGTGATCTCGGCGGCGGCAAGTTCGTGCTGATGAAGGAAGTCGCCGCACCGATCCGCGTGCGCGGCCGGCACTGGGGCGGATTCCGGCTCGGTTACATCCCGGACTGAACCTGTCCTGCCTTCGAAGCTCCGACGAAGCCGGCCCTGCGCCGGCTTCGTCGTCCCTGCCCCTTCGCTATACTGCGCCGCTTTCCCGACGCCGCGCCGCCAGAACCGACCCCGCCATGGACAAGACCTACGAACCCCACGCGATCGAACAATGCCGGTACGAGACCTGGGAATCCCAGGGCCGGTTCGCACCGCAGGGCAGCGGCGCGCCGTACTGCATCATGCTGCCGCCGCCGAACGTCACCGGCACGCTGCACATGGGCCACGCGTTCCAGCACACCATCATGGACGCGCTGATCCGCTATCACCGCATGAACGGTGACCGCACGCTGTGGCAGCCGGGCACCGATCATGCCGGCATCGCCACGCAGATGGTCGTCGAACGCCAACTCAATGCCGAAGGCAAAAGCCGCCACGATCTCGGCCGCGAGGCCTTCCTGGCCCGCGTCTGGGAATGGAAGGCCTACTCGGGCGGTACGATCGGCCGGCAGATGCGCCGGCTCGGCACCTCGCCGGACTGGAGCCGTGAACGCTTCACGATGGACGAAGGCCTGTCGGCCGCCGTGCAGGAAGTCTTCGTCAAGCTGTACGAGGACGGCCTGATCTACCGCGGCCAGCGGCTCGTGAACTGGGATCCGGTGCTGCACACCGCCGTCTCCGACCTCGAAGTCGTCTCCGAGGAAGAAAGCGGTTCGATGTGGCTGATCCGCTATCCGCTCGCCGATGGCGAAGATGCGCTGGTGGTCGCCACCACCCGCCCCGAGACCCTGCTCGGCGATACGGCAGTTGCGGTCAACCCGCAGGACGAGCGTTACCGCCATCTGATCGGCCGCTCGGTGCGGTTACCGCTTTGTGACCGCCTCATTCCGGTGGTCGGCGACGACTACTGCGATCCGGCCTTCGGCACCGGCGTCGTCAAGATCACCCCTGCCCACGACTTCAACGACTACGCCGTCGGCCAGCGTCACGGGCTGACGCTGATCAACGTCTTCACGCCGGACGCGAAGCTCAACGACAACGCACCGGAAGCCTACCGCGGTCTCGACCGCTTCGAGGCGCGCAAGCGCATCGTCGCCGATCTCGAAGCCCTCGGCCTGCTGGTCGAGGTCAAGCCGCACCGGCTGATGGTGCCGCGCGGCGATCGCACCGGTGCCGTCATCGAACCGTTCCTGACCGATCAGTGGTACGTCGATCTGACCCGGCGTGAACAGGCGGATGGCCGTCCGGGCGGCTGGACGGCCATCGTCGAACCGGCACTGGCGGCAGTTGCCGATGGCCGCATCCGCTTCGTGCCCGAAAACTGGTCCAGGACGTACAACGAGTGGCTGAACAACATTCAGGACTGGTGCATCAGCCGCCAGCTCTGGTGGGGTCACCGCATCCCGGCCTGGTACGACGAAGCCGGCAACATCTATGTCGGCCGCAGCGAAGCCGAAGTCCGCAGCCGGCATGGCCTGGCCCCGACGCTGGCCCTGCGCCAGGACGAGGACGTGCTCGATACCTGGTTCAGTTCGGCGCTGTGGCCGTTCAGCACGCTCGGCTGGCCGCAGCAGACCGAGGCGCTGAAAACCTTCTATCCGACCAGCGTGCTGGTGACCGGCTTCGACATCATTTTCTTCTGGGTTGCCCGCATGGTCATGGCCGGCATGTACTTCATGGAGGGCCAGGTGCCCTTCCGTGAGGTCTACATCACCGGTCTGGTGCGCGACGGTGAAGGCCAGAAGATGTCGAAATCGAAGGGCAACGTGCTCGACCCGATCGACATCATCGACGGCATCAGTCTCGATGAACTGGTTGCCAAGCGCACCGCCGGCCTGATGCAGCCACAGATGGCGGCGAAGATCGAAAAACGCACGCGCAAGGAATTTCCCGAAGGCATCCATGCCCACGGCACGGACGCCCTGCGCTTCACCTTCGCAGCACTCGCCACCAATGGCCGCGACATCAACTTCGACATGGGCCGCGTCGAGGGCTACCGCAATTTCTGCAACAAGCTCTGGAATGCCGCCCGCTACGTGTTGATGAACACCGAAGGCCAGGATTGCGGGCTCAACGGCAAATGCGGATATTCGCTTGCCGATCGCTGGATCCAGTCGCGACTGCAGGCCACCATCCGTGAAGTGCGCGACGGTATCGACAACTACCGTTTCGACATGGCCGCCAAGGCCATCTACGAATTCATCTGGAACGAATACTGCGACTGGTATCTCGAACTGGCCAAACCGGTGCTGACCGGTGACGGGCAGGACATCGGCTCGCACGAAATCATGAAACGCGGTACCCGGCGCACGCTGGTCGGCGTGCTGGAAAGCGTACTGCGCCTGCTGCATCCGCTGATGCCGTACATCACGGAAGAAATCTGGCAACGCATCGCGCCGCTTGCCGGCACACATTCGGAAACGCTGTCGCTGGCATCATTTCCGGCGGTCGATGACCGACTCACCGATGTCGGTGCCGAAGCCGAAATTGCTTGGGTGCAGACTTTTCTGGTCGGCGTGCGCCGCATTCGGGCCGAACTCAATCTGGCGCCCGGCAGATCCTTGCAGGTACTCGCCCGCGGCGGGAATGCACTGGACCATGAACGCCTCGACCGCAACATGCTGTTCCTCAAGACCCTCGGCCGTCTCGACAGCATCACGACGGTGATCGAAGCTCCCGAATCGGCAACCACGCTGGTCGGCAGCATGGAGATCCTGATTCCCCTGGCGGGTCTCATTGACAAGGATGCTGAACTGACCCGTCTCGCCCGCGAAATTGACAAGATCAATAAGGATATTGAGCGCATCGAAGCCAAACTGGCTAACCCTGCCTTTGCGGACAAGGCGCCGGCTGAAATCGTCGGTCGCGAACGAGAGAAACTGGAGTTGCAGCGATCGGCGTTGAACAAGTTGATGGAAACCCAGTCGCGCATGGCAAGCCTGTAATTTTGAATCTGCCGTGCTGATGGCATTCTTTTTAACGGCCGGGTGAGAAATGAAAACCGGCTCCTGCAAGAGGGAGCCGGTTTTTTATTGCCGG
>NZ_DAOLKE010000032.1:0-19663 GCF_035331805.1 Plasticicumulans sp.
CCGCGCGCGACGCGCCGCAGCACCTCGGGCTCACGCCCCCAGGCGAGCAGCGTCGCCGTGCCCGAGCGCGCGGCTTTCGCCGCCGCGCGCACCTTGGTCAGCATGCCGCCACGCCCGAGCGTACCGGCGCCGCCCCCGGCCATCCGTTCGAGCGCCGGATCGCCGGCGCTGACCTCGGACAGGAAGCGGGCATCGGCATGCGCGCGCGGATCGCGGTCGTACATGCCGTGCTGGTCGGTCAGGATCACGTACAGCTCGGCCTCGACCAGATTCGCGACCAGCGCGCCGAGCGTGTCGTTGTCGCCGAAGCGGATCTCCTCGAACGCGACCGTGTCGTTCTCGTTGATGACCGGCACCACGCGCAGCCGCGTCAGCGTGCGCAGCGTGTTGCGGGCGTTCAGGTAGCGCTGGCGGTCGGAGACATCCTCGTGCGTCAGCAGGATCTGCGCGGTGCGGATGCCGTGCTTCTGGAACGCCGCCTCCCAGCCCTGCACCAGCCCCATCTGACCGACGGCTGCCGCCGCCTGCAGCTCGGCGAGCGCCTTCGGCCGTGCGCGCCAGCCGAGCCGGCGCATGCCTTCGGCGACCGCGCCGGAGGAAACGATGATCACGTCCCGGCCCTCGGCGTGCAGCTCGGCGAGCTGCGCGACCCAGGCTTCGATCGCCGCGGCATCGAGACCGCGCCCCTCGTCGGTGATCATCGCGCTGCCGATCTTCACGACCCAGCGGCGCGCCTGTCCGAGCGTTTCGCGCGAGACGGCCATCACGCGCCCTCGCCTTCGGAATCGATCGGCAGCGCAGCATCGGCCGGCCGCGCGGCGCGCGCGGCATCGAGCCGCTCCATGATCCGCCAGCACAGCGGCTCGGTGCCTTCGGCCCCGATCGCCGCGATCCGGAACACCGGCCCCGACCAGCCGAGCGCCTCGACGACCGCCTGCGCGCGCGCCTCGCGTTCGTCTTCGGGCAGCAGGTCGAGCTTGTTCAGCACCAGCCAGCGCTCGCGTCCGGCGAGTTCGGCGCTGTACTTGGCAAGCTCCGCCTCGATCGTGCGCACATCGGCGACCGGGTCGCCGCTGTCGCTGTACGGACTGAGATCGACGAGGTGCAGCAGCAGGCTGGTGCGCGCCAGGTGTTTCAGGAACTGCACACCGAGCCCCGCCCCTTCGGCCGCACCTTCGATCAGGCCGGGAATGTCGGCCATCACGAAGCTCTTCAACGGCCCGACGCGCACGACGCCGAGGTTCGGATGCAGCGTCGTGAACGGGTAATCGGCCACCTTCGGCCGCGCCGAGGACACGGCACGGATCAGCGTCGACTTGCCGGCGTTCGGCATGCCGAGCAGACCGACGTCGGCGAGCACCTTCAGTTCGAGCTGCAGTGCGCGCACCTCGCCGGTGGTGCCGGGCTTGGACTGGCGCGGCGCGCGGTTGGTCGAGCTCTTGTAGCGGGCGTTGCCGATGCCGTGGAAACCGCCCTGCGCGACCAGCAGGCGCTGGCCCGGCGCGGTCAGGTCACCGATCGTCTCGCCGGTGTCGGCATCGATCGCAGTCGTACCGACCGGCACCGGCACGTCGAGATCCGCCCCGGCGGCGCCGGTGCGGTTGGCTCCGCCGCCGTTCTCGCCCCGGCCGGCCTTGAACGTGCGCGTGAAGCGGAAGTCCACGAGCGTGTTCAGGTCCGCATCGGCGACCAGCCAGACGCTGCCGCCATCGCCGCCATCCCCGCCATCCGGCCCGCCGAACGGGATGAAGCGCTCGCGGCGGAAGCTCACGCATCCGTTGCCGCCGTCCCCGGCCATGACCCGGATGGCCGCCTCGTCGACGAACTTCATGCTGCACCTGCCTGACGCCGCGCCCGCAGCGGCGGCGGAAATGAAAAAGCCCCGCACGCGACGGGGCTCTCGACAGCGCGAAACCGGGGGTTCAGGCCGGCACGACGCTCACGTACTTGCGCGAATCCGGACCCTTGGTCTCGAACACGACACGACCATCGGCCTTCGCGAACAGCGTGTGGTCGACGCCCAGACCGACGTTGACGCCGGGATGGAACTGCGTGCCGCGCTGGCGGACGAGGATGTTGCCGGCGATGCAGAGCTGACCACCGTACATCTTGACGCCGAGGCGCTTGGATTCGGAATCGCGTCCGTTGCGGCTGGAGCCGCCGGCTTTCTTGTGTGCCATGGGATCAGAGCTCCCGATCAGCCGACACGGATGCCGGTGATCTTCAGTTCGGTGTAGTGCTGCCGGTGGCCCATCTGCTTGCGATGGTGCTTGCGGCGGCGGAACTTGACGATTTCGACCTTCTTGGCCCGACCATGCGACTGCACGGTAGCCGTGACGATGGCGCCGCCGACCGTGGGCGCGCCGACGGTCACCGTCTCGCCGTCAGAAACCAGCAGGACTTCCGCCAGCTCGACGGAGGCACCTTCTTCGACGTCGAGCTTCTCGACCTTGAGGGTCTGACCCTCGGCAACACGGTACTGTTTGCCGCCGGTCTTGATGACAGCGTACATTCCTGAAGTCTCCAAACAGAATTCGATGAGTGACCATCAAAGGGGCGCGATTCTAGTCATGTGCCCGCCATCCGGTCAATCGGATTCGATGCTGTCCCCCGGCCGGCACCGGCGGTAGACTTGCGGGCTCGCGGCCACGCCCAGCGCCCCGCCTCTCAAATCCAGCCCGCCACCTCGGACCCTCGAAGCCCGATCGAACATCATGAACATCTCTGAAGTCCGCGCCCTCGCCGAGGCCGACATGCAGGCGGTCGACCGGCTCATCCAGCGCGAACTGCACTCGGACGTGGCGCTGGTCAATCAGCTGGGTGCCTACATCATCAACAGCGGCGGCAAGCGCATGCGCCCGGTGCTGACGGTGCTGGCGGCCCGTGCCTGCGGCTATGCCGGCAACGATCACATCGATCTGGCGGCGATCGTCGAATTCATCCATACCGCGACGCTGCTGCACGATGACGTGGTCGATGCCTCGGAACTGCGCCGCGGGCGGGAAACCGCCAACGCCATCTGGGGCAACGAGGCCAGCGTGCTGGTCGGCGACTTCCTGTACTCGCGGGCCTTCCAGATGATGGTGCGGCTCGACAGCATGCGCGTCATGCGCATCCTTGCCGACACCACCAACCGCATCGCCGAAGGTGAGGTCCTGCAGTTGCTGAACTGCCACGACCCCGATGTCGACGAGGCCCGCTACTTCGAGGTCATCTACAGCAAGACCGCGAAGCTGTTCGAGGCCGCCGGCCGGCTCGGCGCGGTCGTCGCCGGCCATCCGGCCGGCATCGAACAGGCGCTTGCCGAGTACGGCATGCGCCTCGGCACCGCCTTCCAGCTGGTCGATGACCTGCTCGACTACAGCGCCTCCAGCGACGAGATCGGCAAGAACGTCGGCGATGACCTCGCCGAAGGCAAGCCGACGCTGCCGCTGATCTATGCGATGCGTCACGGCTCGGCCGCGCAGGCGTCCATGATCCGTCAGGCGATCGAAAACGGCGATCGCAATCAGATCGGCGTCATTACCGAAGCTATTGCATCGACCGGGGCGGTTGCCTATACTGCGCGCCTCGCTAGACAGGAAGCGGATGCAGCAATCGAAGCCCTGCGGATTCTCCCGGAATCCAGTCAAAAGCAGGCTCTGATTGCACTGGCCGATTACTCGGTTTCCCGCTCCCATTAACACTCGTCAGCGATCATTCGGGGTGTAGCTCAGCCTGGTAGAGCACCACGTTCGGGACGTGGGGGTCGTAGGTTCGAATCCTGTCACCCCGACCAAATTCCAGAAACGAAACAGCCGGCCCATGCGCCGGCTGTTTCGTTTTAGGGTCATGGCATTTTCTGCCGGAATCTTCCCGCCTGATTTCCCGCGTCGGTTCTTCCGACCGCAAGCCGGCAGCCTCGACCGCCGCCGGCACCGCCACCGCATCAGGCCCTGCGGCTGCGCAAGCGGTAAAGCCAGAGCAAGCCGGGCACCAGCAGCCACCAGGTCGCCGGCAACGGCACCTGACGCAGGTACGAACCCTCGATGGCCGCCAGCTTCACGTAATCGTTCCCGACCGAAAGGCTGTAGGTCGCCGACATCGGCACGTAGGCCGACACCAGCCAGTAGCGTGACGCCACGCCGGCGGTCAGGGATCGCGCCACCGTACCGGCATCCGCGTAGTCACTGACCCGGGTCCAGCCATTGTTCAGCAGGCTCGCCGGATCGCTGGCCGCGTCGCCGAAACTGAGCGTACGACTCGCCAGACCGGCCAGCGCATCCCCGCTGCCGGTATAGGCGAGGAAGCTCATGTCGGAATCGGTGCTGTACCAGCCGTTGCGAAACCCCGTCAGCCCGAACTGGTTGCCGGCTCCGAAATCCAGCAGCAGCGCGTCATAGCGACCATTGTTGTCGATGGCGTGCTCGGGCGAAGTCCCTTCACCGGCATCGGCACCGCTCGGCAGGCTGCTGTCGGCATTGGTGATGCCGAGTCCGTAACTGCCGTAATTGACGACGGTCGCATTCTCGATGTAACGATTGGCCGTACCGACGGTATTCGACCATGCCGAAACCCCGAGCCGCCCATTGGCGCAACTCAGCGACGCACCGGTCCCTGCCGCGCAGTCGGTCGCAAACGTATACGAAACTCCGGCCCCGGCCGTTACGGCCAGCAGCATCGAAGCCATACCCGCAAACAACGCGGCTCGTCTGATATCCATGGCTCGCCCCCGATTGGAATCACCGTGCAGGAAACCATTTCGATCCTGCACACCAATCCCGGATCAGCAAAAATCGAGCCATTCATTAATCAGCAAATCAATCAAATACTTGCACTGTGAATGCTGCCGGATTTTCCCCCAGCCTCGCAAAGCGCAAGGCCTGCTGCAAACGGACAGGCCCCGTCTTGCGAGCCGCTCCTCACGGACCAGCGGTTTCCCGATACAGACGCCGGGCTTCCTCGATGCCGGGATAGGCCAGCTTGACGGCGATCGCCTGCTCGAATTGCCGCCGAGCCTCGGCCTTGCGACCGAGCTGCATCAGCGCGACACCGAGGTGATAACGGATTTCGGGATTTCCGGCATCGCGTGACTGCGCTTCGCGCAGATACTGCAGGGCTTCCTGCGCACGTCCGGCGCGCACCAGAATCCAGCCGAGCGTATCGGTGATGGCCGGGTCCTGGGGCGCCAGCGCAGCGGCGCGCCTGGCGTAGTCGAGGGCTTTGGCTTCATCGCCGGTCTGCAGCGCGATGTAGGCGAGGTTGTTGAGCACCTGCGGTTGTTCGGGCTGGACGGCCAGCAGGGCTTCGTAGAGCGGCAGCGCCTCCTTCCAGCGTTCGGCGCGCATGTAGCCTTCGGCCAGCGCGGTACGCACGTTGCGATCGTCCGGATGCTGAGCGACCCAGTCCTCCAGCATGCGGATGCCGTCAGCCGCCCGGTCATCGGCGAGCAGGGCCCGGAAAGCCCCGATCACCAGTTCCGCCGATGGGGTCTTCGCCATGGCCTGGCGGAACATCGCCGCCGCTTCGGCCGGCTTGTTGCGACGCAACAGGGCCTCGGCCAGCAGACGCTGCGACACCGGACTGGCGGGATCGAGCTGCTGCAGCCGGCGCGCCTGTTCCTCGGCTTCCTCCAGCCGGCCGGTCACCAGATAGGCACCGGCCAGCGCGGCCAGCAGTTCGGGCCGGTTGGGCTCGGCATGCACGGCCTGTTCGAGCGTGAAGGCACTGTCGTTCAAGGCGCCGGCCTGCTCCTGCAGGCGGGCGATGCGCATCAGGGCGATCGGATCGAAGCCGGCAAACTTGACCATGCGCCGGAACGTCACCTGCGCGAGCGGCCCCTTGCCGAGCACGAGCTGGGTGGTGCCGAGCGCGGCGAGCGACGCCAGATTGTCCGGATGCCGCGCGACGAGCTCCTCGGCCACTTCCAGCGCCTGATTGCCTTCGTTGCGACGCAGGTAGAGATCGATCAGGAACTGGCGCGGCTCGATGGCATCGGCCGACAGGCTGCGCGCGCGCTCCAGACGCTGGATGGCTGTGTCGCGCGCGCCGGTGATGGCATCGACGCGCGCCATCTCGACCAGCAACTGCACGTTCTCCGGCGTGGCCTGCAGCCTGGCCTGCAGGCGCGCGCGCGCCTGATCGAACTTGCGGGCCAGGATGTCCAGGCGTGCCAGCCCGAGCTGGGCCGGCAGAAAGGCCGGATCGATCTCGATGGCCCGCTCCAGCATCGTCCGCGCTTCCGGCTGCCTGCCACTGGCGAGCAGCGCCGAGGCGAGCAGGTTCAGGAAGGTCAGGTTGCGCGGCTCCTGCCCGACCAGCTGCTGCAGGATGTCGACGGCCTTCGCAGCCTCGCCCCGCTGCAGGTGCAGGCCGGCCAGCAGCACGCCGGCACGCGTCTGGGCCGGGTCCTTGTCATAGACGGTCGCGAGTTCGTCGAGCGCCTGCTCCTGACGTCCGATCCGCAGTTGCGAGGCAGCCAGATCGGTACGGATGTCCGCAGCGCCACCGCTCAGGGCGGAGGCTTTTTCCAGCAGCTCGGTCGCGACGAGGTGGCTGCCCTTCATCGAGTACGCGATGCCGAGCAGGGCCAGGATGCGCGGATCGTCCGGCACCCGCAGCCGCGCCGGCTCCAGCACGGCGACCGCCTGGGTCGGTTCATTGAGCCGCACGTAGACGGCACCGAGCTGCTTGCGCGCCCCCGGGTTGTCGGGCGCCAGCTCCAGATAGCGCGCCAGATCGTCACGCGCCCGCTCCAGTTCGCCGAGCGCCGAATGCGTCATGCCCGAGACCAGCAGCAGGGCCGGAAAGCGCTCCATGGTCTCGCGCGGCACGGCCTTCAGCACGGCACCGGTATCGGCAAGGGCCGCGCGTGCCGCGTCGGTTTCACCGCGCCGCTGCAACCACAGCGCCCGCAGCAGCATGCCGCGCGGCTCGACCGGGTATTCCTTGCGCAGGCTCTCGATGTCCTGACCGGCCTCGTCGAGGCGATCGAGATCGAGCAGCAGCCCCGCCCGCGCCAGACGCGCGGCAAGCATGCGCGGATCGACCTCGAGTGCCCGGGCGTAGGCAGCCAGAGCTTCGTCGTCCTTGCCGGACTGATGCATCACCGAGGCAAGCGCATTCCAGGCTTCGGCATCGCCCGGACCGAGATCGACGGCGTGCTGGGCTTCCTGCTCGGCCTGCACCAGCGCGCCCTGGCGCAGGCGCAGCACCGTCATGCCGGACCAGCCGGCCGGTGAAGCGGGGTCGGCATCCTTGGCACTGGCGAAGGCCTGCTCGGCATCGAACAGCTGTCCGAGTTCGAGCAGCGCGCTGCCGCGGGCAGCAAGCACCTCGGCTCGCGTGCGCGGTGCCAGGCCATCGCCGCTGACGGTGTCGATGAGATCCTTGTAGCGACCGAGCTGCAGATAGGCCCGTGCCCGGTACGGATCGGTGGTGGTGCGATCGGCACCCAGGCGATTGGCCGTCTGCAGTTCGAAGACCGCGGCCTCGGCCCGGCCCTTGAGCAGGTAGATGCGCCCGAGCAGGATGTGCGAGGCCAGATGGTCGCGGTTCTGCTGCAGCGCGTTCTTGATCTGGATTTCCGCGCCGTCCAGATCATTGCGGTCGAAGCGGATCAGGGCGTCTTCGTAGTAGGTCGATGCACCTTCGGATTTCGCTGCGGGCGCCGGCAGTGGCATCGTGGCCAGCAACGCCAGCAGCACAAGCGCCGCGCCGCCATGTCGCATTCCGCTCATCGATCACACTTCTCCAGATGCCTTGTGCAATGCACAGAGTACCGGACCGACGGCAGGTCACCCGGCCCGAATCCGTGCATCGCGACAAAGGTTTGCCGCTGAGGCATTCCGGGTCCGCATTCCTGCGGATATCAAAAAAAAACCCGAGTCGATGTCGACTCGGGTTTCGATTTGGCGCGCCCGGAAGGATTCGAACCTCCGACCACCTGGTTCGTAGCCAGGTACTCTATCCAACTGAGCTACGGGCGCTCTGAATTGCGAGGCGCGCATTATGCAGTCTTCGCTTGGCTTCGTCAACTGCTGATCTACTGCGCTGCCAGAAGACTGGCGGAGAGAGAGGGATTCGAACCCTCGATAGAGGTTTAAGCCCCTATACTCCCTTAGCAGGGGAGCGCCTTCAGCCACTCGGCCATCTCTCCGGAATCGCCTGCCCTGCAACAGGGCATCCACGAAGGCCGCGGATTCTATCGTTCCTCTCCGCTGCCGTCAAAGCATCCGGCGATCACTCGTGCTCGCCACGGTCGGCGCCGCCCTCCTGTTCGCGCTTGATGCGTTCGTAGATTTCCTCGCGGTGCACCGCGATGTCTTTCGGGGCGTTGACGCCGATGCGGACCTGATTGCCCCTCACACCGAGCACGGTCACGGTGACTTCGTCACCGATCATCAAGGTCTCGCCCACTCTGCGGGTCAGGATGAGCATGGATGTACTCCTTGTGTATCACCTGATTGTCCAGTCGTTTTGGCTGCTTTCCCCCGGGGAAAGGGGGACGACCGGACTGTAACCAAGAACACCCGCCCTGTACCGGGCTGTGATCGTAATTCACAGCCCGGCGCATGGTTATCCGCCGGGCGCGGCGGCCGTGCCGGGGCGGGAAGACACGACGCTCAGGCGGCCGGGGCCTGATCGAGCTGGAAGGCCTCGTGCAGCGTGCGCACGCCGAGTTCCAGATACTTCTCGTCGATGACGACCGAAATCTTGATCTCCGAGGTCGAGATCATGCGGATGTTGATGCCCTCGCGCGCCAGCGCCTGGAACATCCGGCTGGCGATGCCGGCGTGCGAGCGCATGCCGACGCCGACCAGCGAGACCTTGACGATCTTGCGGTCGCCGTTGACCTCGCGGGCCCCGAGCTCCACGGCCTTGCCCTGCACGATCTCGAGCGCCCGCTCGAAGTCGTTGCGGTGCACGGTGAACGTGAAGTCGGTGGTGCCGTCACGCCCGATGTTCTGGACGATCATGTCCACTTCGATGTTGGCATCCGAGACGGCGCCGAGGATGCCGAAGGCGATGCCCGGGCGATCGGGAACGCCGGTCACCGTGATCTGCGCTTCGTCCTTGCTGAAGGCGATGCCGGAGATCAGTGCAGCTTCCATATTCTCGTCCTCAAGGGTGATGAGCGTGCCGTTGCCCTCCTGGAACGTGGAGAGCACACGCAGCGGTACGTTGTACTTGCCGGCGAATTCGACCGAGCGGATCTGCAGGACCTTCGAGCCGAGCGAGGCCATCTCCAGCATCTCCTCGAAGGTGATGCGGTCGAGCCGGCGTGCCCGCGGCTCGATGCGCGGGTCGGTCGTGTAGACGCCATCGACGTCGGTGAAGATCTGGCACTCGTCGGCCTTCAGCGCCGCGGCGAGCGCCACGCCGGTGGTGTCCGAACCGCCGCGGCCGAGCGTCGTGATGTTGTTGTCCTCATCGACGCCCTGGAAACCGGCAACGACGACGACGCGGCCCTGCGCGAGGTCGGAGCGGATGTTCTCGCCGTCGATCGCGAGGATGCGCGCCTTCGTGAACGCGCTGTCGGTCAGGATGCGCACCTGCGCGCCGGTGTAGGAACGCGCCGGCTGGCCGTGCTTTTCGAGCGCCATGCACAGCAGCGCGATCGTCACCTGCTCGCCGGTCGAGATCAGCACGTCGAGCTCACGCGGGTTCGGGCGCGGATCGATCGCCTTCGCGAGCCCGATCAGGCGATCGGTCTCGCCGCTCATCGCCGAGACGACGACGACCACATCGTGTCCCTGGCCGCGATAGCCGATGACCTTCTTCGCGACGTTCTCGATGCGGTCGACCGAGCCGACCGAGGTGCCGCCGTACTTCTGAACGATGAGAGCCATGCTGGAGGTGTCCGGTGTGTTGCGGGTAATGGTGCGACCGGCCGCGACCGGCCGCATGACAATAAGGATCAGCCGATCTGTCCGGCCACCCAGGCCGGCACGCCGGCGAGCGCGGCATCGAGCGCCGCAGGATCGGTGCCGCCGGCCTGCGCGAGGTCGGCCCGTCCGCCGCCCTTGCCACCGACCTGCAGCGCGACGTGGTTGACCAGTTCACCGGCCTTGAGGCGGTCGGTCTGGTCGGCGGTGACGCCGGCGACCAGCCGCACCTTGCCATCCTCGACCGTCGCCAGCACGACGGCGGCCGTGTGCAGCTTGTTCTTGAGCTGGTCGATGGTCTCGCGCAGCGTTCTGGCATCGGCGCCGTCGAGGCGCGCAGCCAGCACGCGCACGCCGGCGACCTCGACTGCCTGCGCCGCGAGATCCCCGCCCTGGGCGCTGGCGAGCTTCGCCTTCAGCTGCTCGACATCCTTTTCGAGCCCGCGCACGCGATCGACCAGCCCGCGCACCTTGGTCTCGACGCTGCCGGCATCGCCGCGCACCAGTGCCGCGATCGCCTTGACGCGTGCATCGAGCTCGCGCAGCCACACCCAGGCATTGGCGCCGGTCACCGCCTCGATGCGGCGCACGCCGGCGGCGACGCCGCCTTCGGCGACGATCTTGAACAGGCCGATGTCACCGGTACGGCTCGCGTGCGTGCCGCCGCAGAGTTCGGTCGAGAAGCCGCCCATCGACAGCACGCGCACCTCGTCGGTGTACTTCTCGCCGAACAGCGCCATCGCGCCGGCCGCCTTCGCGGCATCCAGGCCCATGATGCGGGTCTCGACGGCGTGATTGGCGCGGATCTCGGCGTTGACCAGGGCCTCGATGCGATCGAGCTCTTCGGGGCTCAGCGCCTGCGGATGCGAGAAGTCGAAGCGCAGCTTGTCGGCATCGACCAGCGAGCCCTTCTGCTGCACGTGTGTGCCGAGCACCTGACGCAGCGCCGCATGCAGCAGGTGCGTGGCGGAATGGTTCAGGCGGATCGCGGCGCGGCGCGCGGCGTCGACCTCGGCCTCGACCGTCGCACCCGTCGACAGGCTGCCGCTCACGAGCCGGCCGATGTGCAGGAAGGCACCCTCGCCCTGCTTGCGGCAGTCGGCAACCTCGAACACGGCCTCGCCGGCGCGCAGCACGCCGCTGTCACCGACCTGACCGCCGGATTCGGCGTAGAACGGCGTGCGATCGAGCACGACGATGCCATCCTCGCCGGCCGCCAGCGCCTCGACCGGCTGGCCGTCGCGAAACAGCGCCGTGACCGTGCCGGTGGCCGTGAGCGACTCATAGCCGTGGAATTCGCTGCCCGAACCGACCGCCAGCGCATCGCTGTGGTAGCTGCCGAACTGGCTCGATGCGCGCGAGCGGGCGCGCTGCGCGTCCATCGCGCGCTCGAAACCGGCCATGTCCAGCGACAGGCCGCGCTCGCGGGCGATGTCGGCGGTCAGGTCGACCGGAAAGCCATGCGTGTCGTAGAGCTGGAACACGGTCTCGCCGGGGATGATCTCGCCGCCGAGCCGGGCCAGGTCGGCATCGAGCAGGCGCATGCCGGTTTCGAGGGTTTCGGCGAAGCGTTCCTCCTCGGCGAGCACGGTGCGCACGACGAAGCCCTCGGCCGCTGCCAGCTCCGGATAGGCCTCGCCCATCTCGGCGACCAGCGGCCCGACCAGCCGGTGGAAGAACGGCTGCTTCTGACCGAGCTTGTAGCCGTGACGGATCGCCCGACGCATGATCCGGCGCAGCACGTAGCCGCGGCCTTCGTTCGAGGGCACGACGCCGTCGACGATCAGGAAGGCCGTCGAGCGGATGTGATCGGCGATGACCTTCAGCGACGGCAGGCCGAGATCACGCGCGCCGGTGGCCTCGGCGGCCGCGGCGATCAGGCGCCGGAACAGGTCGATCTCGTAGTTCGAATGCACGTGCTGCAGCACCGCCGCGAGGCGCTCCAGCCCCATGCCGGTGTCGACCGACGGCTTCGGCAGCGGGTGCAGCGTGCCGGAATCATCGCGGTTGAACTGCATGAACACGATGTTCCAGATCTCGATGTAGCGGTCGCCGTCCTCGTCCGGCGAGCCGGGCGGACCGCCGGCGATCTCCGGACCGTGGTCGTAGAAGATCTCGGTGCACGGGCCGCAGGGACCGGTGTCGCCCATCTGCCAGAAGTTGTCGGAGGCATACGGCGCGCCCTTGTTGTCGCCGATGCGCACGATGCGCTCGCGCGGCACGCCGATCTCGCCGGCCCAGAGATCGTGGGCCTCGTCGTCGCTGGCGTAGACGGTGACCCAGAGCTTTTCGGCCGGCAGGCGCAGCACCGTGGTCAGGAACTCCCAGGCGAAGCGGATCGCATCGCGCTTGAAGTAGTCCCCGAAGCTGAAGTTGCCGAGCATCTCGAAGAAGGTGTGGTGGCGCGCCGTGTAGCCGACGTTCTCGAGATCGTTGTGCTTGCCGCCGGCGCGCACGCAGCGCTGCGCGGTGGTGGCCCGGACATACGGACGCGGGTCGGTGCCGAGGAACACGTCCTTGAACTGCACCATGCCGGCGTTCGTGAACAGCAGCGTCGGATCGTTGCCGGGAATCAGCGGACTCGACGGCACGACCTCGTGCCCGCGGGCGCGGAAGTACTCCAGGAAGGCGAGGCGTAGGTCGGCGCTGCTGGTCATGGTCGGCTGCAAACTGGGTCAGGGTTGCGGAGGTGGGCGCTCAGTCGTCTCCGGGATCGCGGCGCATCAGCCGGGCGATCTGCTCGCCGGTGAAACCGCGACCGCGCAGGAACGCGGTGCGCTGCGCCCGTTCGCGGGCATCCTTCGGCGGCTGCGGACCGAAGCGGCGGCGCGCGAGGGCTGCCAGCCGCGCCGTCCACTGCGCGTCGAAACCCGCGAGGATATCGGAAACAATCGCTTCCGACACGCCCCGTTCGCGCAGCTCGGCGCGCAGCCGCAGCGGACCGTAGCCGCGATCGAAGCGCGTGGCGGCGTAGACCTCGGCGAAACGCTGCTCGCTGAGCAGCTGCTCGGCCTGCAGCCGGTCGAGCACCGCCGCAATGATGCCGGCCCCGGCGCCGTGTCGCGCAAGCTTGGCGGCGAGTTCGAGCCGCGTGTGCTCGCGTCGCGCCAGCAGCGCCAGCGCGGTGCGATACAGCAGCGCGCCGGCCTCCTCGGGGTCGTCCGGGTCGCCGGGTTCGTCAGAACTCATCGCCCGTGCCGCCGGCCTCGTCGTCACCGACCGGCACGGTCGGCAGCGCGTCGGGGTTGCTCAGGTAATGCGCACGCACCTTGGCGTCGAGTTCGGCGGCGATCGCCGGGTTGTCCTTCAGGAACTGGCGGACGTTCTCCTTGCCCTGGCCGATGCGCTGGCCGCCGTAGCTGTACCAGGCGCCGGACTTGTCGATCAGCGCCGCCTTGACGCCGAGATCGATGATCTCGCCGAGGCGCGAGATGCCCTCGCCGTAGAGGATCTCGAACTCGGCCTGCTTGAACGGCGGTGCGACCTTGTTCTTGACCACCTTGACGCGGGTCTCGGAGCCGAGCACCTCGTCGCCCTTCTTGATCGAGCCGGTGCGGCGGATGTCGAGGCGCACCGAGGCGTAGAACTTCAGCGCGTTGCCGCCGGTGGTGGTCTCGGGGTTGCCGAACATCACGCCGATCTTCAGGCGGATCTGGTTGATGAAGATCACCAGCGTGTTCGAGCGGTTGATGTTGCCGGTGAGCTTGCGCAGCGCCTGGCTCATCAGCCGCGCGTGCAGGCCGACGTGGCTGTCGCCCATCTCGCCCTCGATCTCGGCCTTCGGCGTCAGCGCCGCGACCGAATCGACGACGACGACATCGACCGCCGCCGAGCGCACCAGCATGTCGGTGATCTCCAGCGCCTGCTCGCCGGTGTCCGGCTGCGAGACCAGCAGGTCGGCGACCTTGACGCCGAGCTTGGCGGCGTAGATCGGATCGAGCGCGTGCTCGGCATCGACGAAGGCGCAGGTGCCGCCGAGCTTCTGGGCCTCGGCGATGACCTGCAGCGTCAGCGTGGTCTTGCCCGAGGATTCCGGCCCGTAGATCTCGACGACACGCCCGCGCGGCAGGCCGCCGACGCCGAGCGCGATGTCGAGGCCGAGCGAGCCGGTGGAGATCACGTCGATGTCGCGCGCGGCATTGGCGTCGCCGAGGCGCATCACCGAGCCCTTGCCGAACTGCTTCTCGATCTGGCCAAGCGCAGCGGCGAGCGCCTTCCTGCGGTTATCGTCCATTGCGTACTCCCGGGGAACGGTGGGAACGGATGTCGAACGGCGCAAGGTGCGTGGAGTATTCCACACCACTTGCGGGGGACCTAGAGCCCGACCGGCCAGTCGGCCAGCGGTTCGTAGCGCACGCCGCCGGGCTGGCTGCGGGATTCGGCGAGCACGATGCGCGCAGCCGGCCAGCGGATCGGCGATGGCAGCGGATATGCGGGTGCAGACCCGGAAAATCGACGGGCGAGCGTCACGTGCGCGGCAAACGGCCGGGGATCGGGCTCATGAGCGCAGGCCGCGAGCCGGCGCTGCAGTTCCCCGACCAGCGCCGTCAGCGCCGGCGGTATCTGCGACGGACCGAGCCACAGCACGCGCGGGCCCCGAAAACAGCCGAGCCGGTCGAGTTCGAGCGTGAACGGCGCAGGCCTCAGGCCCTCGAGTGCGGCCCGGCAGCCGGCTTCGCGCGCCGGCGGCGTGAAGCCGAGGAAGACCAGCGTCAGATGCAGGTTCGCCGCCGGCACGTGTTCCGGCGTCAGCCGGCGCGCAAGTCGTGCCAGCTCCGCGCGCACGGCCGGGTCCGGCCACAGTGCGAGGAACAGGCGCCGGCCGGGCGCAGGTGCCTGCGTCACGGATCGCCATCCAGTCGTTCGAGCACGCCATCGAGCGCCGCCAGCACCGCCGCCGCGCGCACCATGGCCCGGTCGCCCGCGAACACGAAGCGCCTGGCCTGCGGCTCGCGTCCGGCTCGCGCCCAGGCGATCCAGACCGTGCCGACCGGCTTGTCGGCGCTGCCGCCGTCCGGGCCGGCGATGCCGGAGACCGCGACGGCGAACTCGGCCTCGGCGTGCGCGAGCGTGCCGAGCGCCATCTCGATGACGGTCTCGGCGCTGACGGCGCCGTGCGCGGCCAGCGTCGCCGGCTGCACGCCCAGCAGCTGCTCCTTGGCGGCGTTCGAATAGGTGACGAAGCCGCGCTCGAACCACGCCGAGGAGCCGGGCACTGCGGTCAGCGCGTGGGCGATGCCGCCGCCGGTACAGGATTCGGCACAGGCCAGCCGCAGGCCGCGGGCCGCGAGCGCCTGACCGACGGCCCGGGCGCGTGCGTACGGATCGGGATCCGTCGCGTTCACTGGCGCCGGAA
Organism: Plasticicumulans sp.; assembly: GCF_035331805.1. Classification (NCBI taxonomy): domain Bacteria; kingdom Pseudomonadati; phylum Pseudomonadota; class Gammaproteobacteria; family Candidatus Competibacteraceae; genus Plasticicumulans; species Plasticicumulans sp. The sequence continues at coordinate 15,223 of NZ_DAOLKE010000032.1, forward strand.
CATCGCGTCGAGCGCCAGCAGCTTGGCGCGCGAGGCCTCATCGGCCGGGTTGAGTTCCAGCGCCCGGCGGTAGGCATCGACGGCGAGCTTCACGTACAGGTCGCCGAGGTTGATCTGCGCGGCCGCGTAGTCCGGCGCCTGCTGCGCAGCCGTGTACAGCGACTGGCGGGCCTTCTCGTAGTCGCCCTGCGCGGCGTAGATCACGGCCAGATTGTTGTACGGCTCCGGCAGCTTCGGCGCGCGGCGCGTGACTTCGTCGAAGGCCTCGCGCGCTTCGCCGAGCTTGCCGGTCTGCAGCAGGATCGAGCCCTTCAGGAAGCGCGCCGGCACGTCGGATGGATCGCGCACGAGGCGTTCATCGAGCCGGCGCAGCGCCGCGTCCTGCTGGCCTTCGTCGGCCAGACGGCGGATGTCGTCGAGTTCGGCCGCCGGCGCGGTGACGGCAGCGAGCAGGACGAGCGCAGACACAAATACGGGAAGCCGGAAGCGCATGCAGGACGTTCCTTCGAGCGGTCGGACGGTGCGCTGCATCCTACAACACGTGCCCGGCCGCAACCCGCCCCGGAAACGCCGCGCCCCCCGCGGGCGGAGCCGTCGGGGGGCGCGGACAGGCAGGCCGCTCGCAGCGCGGTCAGCGGCGGCGGCGACGGTGCAGCGCCACAGCACCGATTCCGAACAGCGCCAGCGTTGCCGGCACCGGCACGGTGACCGGCGGCGGCGGCGTGTAGTCGTACTGAAAGCCGAAGGTGTCGAAGGAGGCATCCCAGCCGGCGTTGCCGCTGAACACCAGCTGCAGCGTGCCACCGGCATTGAAGCTGGCGATGGTGGAGGAGAAGTACAGATCCTGCAGCGTGGTGACCTGAGCGGTCGGCAGCGAACTCGTGCCGATCGTCGAACCGTTCAGCAGCACGCTGACCGAAACCGCGTTGTTGTCCTTGCCGGTCAGCGCCATGTGGAACTGGAAGTTGCTGAGGCTGCCGGTCGTCGGCAGCAGGTTGGCCGGCAATGCCCAGGTCACGCTGCTGCCGGTCACCTCGCCGACGCCGTTGTTGATGATCAGCTGGCCGACCGTGGCATCGACGCGCGTCGAGCTCTGATACGGAATGATGCCGGCCGTCAGGTTGTCGACGAGCGTGCGCGTACCGCCGATGACGTGCGCCGTGTCGAGGCTGCTCAGGGCACTGGTCACGCCGCCGTTGCCGACCGTGTTATCGGAAGCCATGTGGCTGCCGACGTTGAAGTCATCGATGTTGACCTCGATCAGCACCGCCGCTGCCGGCGCGCTCGCCGCCAGCGCCGCCGAAGCCGCCAGTGCAGGAAGCAGATTCTTGATTTTCATGCGTATCTTCCTGAAGACCCGTGCCGGTTGGGGGGAATGGCACTCAGGCCGGGATCGCGCGGCGTCGCAGGCGCCGCATGCCGATCAGGCCTGCTCCGAACAGCGCCAGCGAAACCGGTTCCGGCGCAGCCGTCGGGGTTTCGTAGGCAAAGCCGATGTCGTCGAAGTCGGCATCCCAGCCGGCCTGACCGTTGATGATCATTTCCAGCGTGCCGCCGGCGTTGATCTGCGCGGCACTGGCCGTGAACAGCAGATCCTGATTGAAGGTGTTGCCGGGCACCGCGAAGTTGCCGAGCGTCGTGCCGTTGAGCAGGAACTCGACGGACAGGTCGTTGCCGTCGGACTGCAGCACCGCGATCCGGAAGAAGGTGTTGAAGGCGTCGTTCGGGATCAGGCTCGCCGGGATCACCCACGACACCCTGACCTCGGAGTCCTCGCCGACCTCGTTGATCACGTCGAGCAGGCTCACGGTCGGATCGGCCGTGACCGTCAGCTGGTTGGTCGCACCGGCGCTGTAGCTGAGCACGTTGATCGCGACCGTGCGCGAGGTGGCCACCCCGTTCGCAGGGCTCAGCGACACGGTGTCCGTCACCGGCGCACTGTCGAGGGTCGTGTCCTGGATGTTCTGGAAGCCTTCCTCGAAGCGGTCGACATCGACCGACACGATCGCCGCCTGTGCGCCGGCATTCAGGCCGAGCAGGCCGGCCAGCGCCAGCGCGTAAGTGAAGTGCTTCATGTCGCCTCCCGTAGTCCCTGCGTCAGGGCCCGCCTCCAGCAACGGGGAAGCGGGGTTATCCACCTGGCGTTGCGCGTTGATCCACCCGTGCCTGCCCGGACCCGGCCGACAGGAAGCGTGACGCAGCGCAACAGCCGTCGAGGCCGATATTCAATTTCCGGGCCATATCCGCAGGATGTTGATTTGTTTTAAGGCAACCATGCTTACTGCAGCTTTCCTGTAAAGGAAGCTGACGAGTCCGGCGGATCAGCGCCACCAGGCCTGCAGCGCCCAGCGTCCGGCGTGCAGGCGCTCGCGAAAGGCATCCGGCGTGAACCAGTCGATCTCGACCGTGCCGGGCTCGAAGCGGTTGTACGGGTTCCAGACCTTGAACTGGTTGAGCTTTTTGTCGAAGCCGCCGATGACCACGGCATGCCCCGAGCTGCCGTAGTCCCACGTGAAGTACAACGGCCCGTAGCCCTTGAGCGCGTAGACGATCATCTCGTCATCCCAGGCCTTCACCAGCCGCCCTTCCCAGCCGCAGAGCCCGAGCCGGCTGCCGGCGACCGGCCACTCCTCGGGATAGATGCCGCGCGTCGTCAGCTCCTTCCAGTTCAGGCCGCCGGCTTCGAGGTTCGGGCGGATCTGCGACTCGTCGGCCTGCTTCCAGGCGTGCAGCAGGCGGTAGCTCGCGTACCAGCAGGTCGTGCTGGTGAACTGGCCGTAGCCTTCCTTCGGCAGGATGTGATTCACGTCGATCAGGGCCATGACGGCGCTCCGGATACGGCCATGCGCGGGGTGCGCACGGCATCGCCTCCAACGTAGCGCCCTCAGTCCGCCGGCACCGACACGCCGAGCAGCGCCGCGAACGGTCGCGTGCGCCAGCGATCGGCACCGGCGAGGCCGCTGCGACCGTCGAGGTGCATCTGCGAGATCGAGCCGTCGAGGTACAGCGCATCGCGACAGCCGAGCGCATCGCGAAACAGCCGCGCGAAGGCATGGAAGCTGACGAGTCCATCGCTGATCGCGAAGCTCACCTGGCCCGGCGCCGGCACGCAGACGCCGCTCCTGAGCTTCAGGCTGTCCGAATCGCTCTGGAAGCGCGGATGGATGCGGCCATCGATGAGCAGCATCGGCCCGGACTGCGTCGCCAGCCGCGGCAACGGGCCGCGCCGGCGCGCGTATTCGGCCGTGGTCAGCACGGCCGCGTGGCTGCGCCCCCAGACCGCGAACACGCCGTTCGGCTGCAGGAAGAAGTTGCCGCCACCGCGGGCGCGGTTGAGTGGCACCTGTTCGACGCCCTCCTCGACCGTCAGCCCGAGCGGCACCTGGCCTTCGGCGTAGATGCCGGCATTGGTCGCGAAGCGCAGGCGCCGGCCGCGCTGGCGTTCGTGCTCGGCGAGCGCCCCGAGCGTGCCGTACGGCGTGCCGTCGGCCGGATCGCGCCAGTACAGCGCCAGCGGATCGCGGGCGAGATCGAGCTCGACGATCGTGTAGTGCGCACCGTCGAAGTCGAGCTCGCGCCACGTGAGCGCCTGCGCCGCCGGCAGCGCCAGCAGCAGGGCGAGCCCGAGCGCGAGGGCACCTGCGCCGCGTCGCGTCCTCATCGCCCCGAGCCCACCAGCAGCACGCCGCCGACCACCAGCGCCGCGCCGAGCCACTGCAGCGGCAGGATCGATTCGCCGAGGAAGGCCGCACCCATCGCGATCGTCAGCGCCGGGCCGATCGAGCCGACCAGCGCCGCGCGACTCGATCCGAGCCGGCGGATGCCGGCCGACATCAGGAAGGTCGGCAGCACCGTCGACACCAGCGCCATCGACAGCGCCAGTCCCCACACCGGCGCCGCCACCTGCGGCAGCCGCCAGCCTTCGGCCAGCAGGTAATGCACGAGCACGCCGGCCGTCGACACCAGCATCGCCAGCGCCGTGAAGCGCAGCGAGCCGAGCCGCCCGATCATCGGCCCGCTGCCGACCAGATACACCGCATAGGCGAGCGCACTGGCGAACACCAGCGCCACGCCGAGCCAGTAGCCCGGCGGCTGCGTGCCGACGCCCTCGGCCGCCACCACCAGCGCGATGCCGGCATACGAAAGCGCCAGCGCCAGCCACTCGCGCCGCCCCGGCCGATAGCCGAAGGCCCGGCGCAGCAGCAGCACCAGCGTCGGGTACAGGAACAGCACCAGCCGCTCCAGGCTGGCGCTGACGTACTGCAGGCCGAGAAAGTCGAACAGGCTCGCGAGGTAATACCCGCACAGCCCCAGCCCGAGCAGCGCCAGCCCCTCCCGCGGACTCAGGCGCTGCGCCGCCGCCCGCGTGCTCCACCACGCCGCGATCAGAAAGAACGGCAGCGCCAGCGCCATGCGCAGCCCGAGCAGCGTCACCGCATCG
>NZ_DAOLKE010000033.1:0-19155 GCF_035331805.1 Plasticicumulans sp.
AGGGCGGTGCCGGGTGAAAGCGCTGCGGCATCGAGCGTGCAAGGCTTCTGATCATGAACCCGGCGCTGGCCATCACGGACCCTGACTGTCCAGGGGCCGTGTCAGCGCCTCCAGCCGCGCCAGCCGCAACAGCGCCTGCGCGCGGTCCGCGCCGCACATCGCCGCCTCCGGCCGCAGCGAGGTGCACACGGCCGGGCGCTCCGGCCGGCCGAACAGCCGGCAGCGTTGCTGATCATCGAGCTGCACGCAGCGCACGCCGGCCGGCTTGCCGACGGGCATGCCGGGGATCGGGCTGCTGATCGACGGCGCGATGCAGCAGGCGCCGCAGCCGGGGCGGCAGTTCATGCCGGCGGTGCGGCGGCGGGTTCCGCGTCGGGTGCGGCCGGGGCGATGCGCGGCACGATCAGCGTGAAGCAGGTGCCGATGCCGACGCGGCTCGCGACCTGCAGCCGGCCGCCGAGCAGGCCGTGCGCGAACTGGTGCGACAGGTGCAGGCCGAGGCCGGTGCCGCCGCGCCCGCGCCGGGTCGTGAAGAACGGATCGAAGATGCGCGGCAGATGCTCGGGCGGGATGCCGGAACCGTCGTCCTCGACCTCGATGCGCACCTCGGTCGCGTCTTCGGCCCCGGCACTCGCGCGCAGCCGGATCGTGCCGTGCGGGTGGTCGTGGAAGGCGTGGGCGAGGGCGTTGTCGATCAGGTTCTGCACGACCTGACCGAGCGGCCCGGGGTAGCTGTCGAAGTGCAGGCCGGCCGGAATGTCGGTCTCGATGCGGTGCGGCAGGTGCTTCAGGCGCGGGTGCAGCGTGCGCAGCATGTCCTCGACCAGCTCATCGAGCGTGAACTCGCGCCGCTCGGTGCTGGCGCGGTCGGTGGCGAGCTGCTTGAAGCTGCGGATCAGCGCCGCGGCGCGCTGCAGGTTGTCGGTGACGATGCCGCGTCCCTCGACGCCATGGGTGAGGAAGGCTTCGAGGTCGGATTTCTTCAGGCCGGATTTCAGCTGCCCGGCGAGCCTGACGGCCTCGCGATCGAGCGCCGAGACCGTCACCAGCGCCGCGCCGACCGGGGTGTTCAGCTCGTGCGCGACGCCGGCGACCATCAGGCCGAGCGAGGCGAGCTTCTCGGCCTGCACGAGTTCGGACTGCGTCCGCGTCAGACGGCTGAGCGTCGCGTGCAGCTCGGCATTGGTCTCGGCCAGCGCCTCGTTGGCCTGGGTCAGCGAGCGCGAGCGCTCGGCGAGCGCGGCCTGCGCCTGCTCGTTCTGGCGTGCCGCCTGCGCGAGGCGGATCGACACGAACAGCGCCAGTCCGAGCAGCAGCAGCGTCACGGCGCCGACTTCCCAGCGCGCCATGCGCTCCCGCGCCGCGAGCTGGTCCTCGGGCACGAAGGTGATGATCTTCCAGCGATCCTGCACGCGCGTCTCGCCGCGCAGGCGCAGGGACGGGCGGAAGGTGTCCCAGCTCCACAGGCCGCCTTCGGCGCGCAGGCTGCCGGCATCGCGCTGCTGCATCTGCGCCCAGACCGCCGGGGCCTGCCGGGCGAGCGTCAGCTCCGGCCGCTCCAGCTGGAAGCCGAAGCTCAGGCGCGGATCGCGGGCGACCAGCCAGTAGCCGTCGGTGTTGACGAGCATCGCGACCGTGCCGGTTTCGGTCGGCCGTGACAGCTGCGCCAGCACCGGTCCGGCCAGGTAGTTCATGACCAGCACGCCGCGCGGCGCGCCGCGCTCGTCGAACAGCGGCGTGGCCAGGCGCAGCATCGGCTTGTGCGGCAGCTCGATCGCGCCGCGCTCGACGTTGAGGTCGAGCGGTGACAGGTAGACCTCGCCGGGACGCAGGCCGATGGTGTCGCGGAAGTACGGCCGGTCGGCCTTCAGCTGCAGTTCGGCGGCCGGGATGGTGTACGGCTCGTCATCGCGCAGGTCGACGCGCACGCGCTCGCGGCCGGTCCGGTCCAGCCAGCGGATCTGGTCGTAGTCGCGGCTGGCGGCCGAGAAGGCGTGGAACAGCTCGGTCAGCCGCTGCAGGTGCCCGGGATCGGCACCGTCGTCGGCGATCGCCGCGAGCAGCGCGTCATGGTGCGCGAGGATGTCGATGTCGCGGCCGAGGTGTCCGAGCGCGGCCGCGAGCACCCGGCCGCCGCGCACGATCGCGCGCTCCTGTGCGGCTTCGAGCGGATCGAGCGCTGCGCGCTCCATGCGCTCCAGCGCAAAGCCTGCGACCAGCAGCGTCACCGCCGCCCACGGCAGGAAGCGCAGCAGCACGCGCTGCGGCCAGCTCCGCTCGCGGCGCTTCACGGACAGGCTCCCGGCGCGAGGGACACGGTGGTGGCGGCGGTGAGTATCCGGCAGTCCATGGCGTCGCCTCCCGGCGTTGCTGCAGCGCACCGGGCGGTGCGCGGACGGCATGCTGCCACAGCCGGGGGCCGCGCCGTCAGCCGGTCGGTGGCGTGCGCCGCGCCAGTGCCTCGCGCACCGTCGTGCGCAGGCGCTCCGGCGTCACCGGTTTTTCGAGGAACTTGTGGATGCCGCCCTCGTTGATGCTGCTGATCAGGCTCTGCAGCGAAGTCGAGCCGCTCAGCATGATCCGGCAGGCATTGGGGTACAGCGCGCGCGTGCGGCGCAGGAAGTCGGCGCCGTCCATCTCCGGCATGACCTGGTCGGAGACGATGACATCGACGCGGTTGCGCGCCAGCAGGTCGAGCGCCTCGCGGCCGCTGCGGGCGCTCAGCACGCGGCAGGCCTCGTTGCGCAGCACCGAGCAGCCGAAGGTCGTGAACACCGGATCGTCATCGACCAGCAGCACGGTCGGCGGCTCTTCGGTCTCGGCGCCGCCGAGGCCGTTGGCGAGGGCACGGCGGCCGGCGAGCAGCTCGGTCAGCTCCTCGGCCGGCAGCGGCCGGCTGAAGTAGAAGCCCTGCACCTCGTCGCAGCCGCGCTCGCTGAGGAAGTGGCGCTGTTCCTCGGTCTCGACGCCTTCGGCGATCACCGACTTGCGCAGGCTGTGCGCGAGGGCGATCACCGCCAGCGTGATCGCGGCGTCGTCGGGGTCGGTGGTGATGTCGCGCACGAAGCTGCGGTCGATCTTCAGCCGCTGGATGCGGAAGCGCTTGAGGTAGGCGAGCGAGGAATAGCCGGTGCCGAAGTCATCGAGCGCGAGCTGCACGCCCATGTCGTTCAGCGTGCCGATCATCGCCGCGGCGGCCTCGACATCGCGCATCAGCACCGATTCGGTGATCTCCAGCTCCAGCGCCGTCGCCGGCAGGCCGGTTTCGGCGAGCACGGCGGCGACGCGCTCGGCCAGATCGGGCTGCGCGAACTGCAGCGCCGACAGGTTCACGCACATGCGCAGCTCCGGCAGGCCGGCGTCGCGCCAGGCGCGGGCCTGCGCGCAGGCGGTGCGCAGCACCCAGTCGCCGATCGGCAGGATCAGCCCGGTCTCCTCGGCGAGCGGGATGAACTCCGCCGGCGAGACCATGCCGAGCTCCGGATGCCTCCAGCGCAGCAGCGCCTCGGTGCCGACGATGTGCCCGGTGCTCAGCTCGATCTGCGGCTGGTAGTGCAGCAGCAGCTCGCGGCCGTCGAGCGCGCGGCGCAGCTTGCCTTCGAGCCCGAGGCGCTCGGTCGCCCAGGTGTTCATCGCCGCCGCGTAGAACTGCGGCTCGTTGCGCGGGTGCTGGCGGGCGCGCTGCATCGCGGCGGCGGCGTGGCGCAGCAGCGTGTCGCAGTCGCTGCCGTCGCGCGGGAACACGGCGATGCCGATGCTGGCGTCCGGGTAGACCTCCTGGCCGGCGACGGTCAGCGGCGTGGTCACGGCCTCGCGCAGGCGTCCGGCGATCTGGCTGGCGCGCTCCTCGGCGACGAGTTCGTCGAGCACGATCACGAAGGTGTCGCCGGCCTGACGCGAGACGGTGTCGCCGGGGCGCACGACGCCGATCAGGCGCCGGGCGATCTGGCGCAGGAGCTCGTCGGTGGCCGTGTGGCCGAGCGTGTCGACCAGCTGCTTGAAGCGGATCAGGTCGAGACACAGCACGCCGACCAGCCGGCTGCGGCGGCGGGCGTGCGCGACCGCCATGTTCAGGCGGTCTTCGAGCAGGTTGCGGTTCGGCAGGCCGGTCAGCAGGTCGTGCGTGCTCTGGAAGCGCAGCTGCGCTTCGAGCGCGCGCCGCTCGGAGATGTCGCGGCAGATCGCGAGCAGGCACGGGCCGTCGCCGGTGGCGAGCGCGCCGAAGCGCACCTCGACCGGCAGTTCGCTGCCGTCGCTGCGGCGGTGGTGGGTCTCGATGGTCAGCGGCCCGGTCGCCAGCGCGGTAGTGAGCTCGGCGAGCCGGGCAGGGGGCTGCAGCGGGTCGAGCAGCGCATACGGGCGGCCGATCAGCTGCTCGCGCGCGTAGCCGAGGTTCTGGCAGCCATGGGCGTTGACGTCGGCGATGCAGCCGGCGGCGTCGATGACGATGAAGGTGTCGGTGGCCTGGTCGACGATCTGCCGCAGCCGCTGCTCCTGCATTGCCGCCTGGCCCTGCGCCGTGTTGCCCTGTCCGGAATCCGTCACGGTGTCCTCGCATGCGGAGCCATGCACCGGGCGTACCGGCGCGGCCTCCAGAGGCATGAGGGTAGCACCGCGAGCCGCCGGACCGGTCACTATGGTGGCATGCGTGACCGCTCGCCCGGCTGCGCTGCGCCCGGCAGATCGCCGAAGTGCCGGTGGCAGGCACGCGCACTCAGCATCACGTACATGTCGAACAGCGCGTAGAAGGTGCCGGCGAGCAGCGGCGGATTGACCGTCGCCAGCCCGAGGCCCGGCACCACCGGCTGCCAGCGCCAGTTGCCGAGGCCGGTGCCCCAGAGCTCCAGCGCCAGCGCCAGCAGCAGCATCAGCGCATAGGTCGGCCGCGAGCGCCCGAAGCGGTAGGCGAGCAGGAAGACCGCGCACAGCAGGCCGTCGAACGGCCCGATGCCGGTGAGGCTCGCCCACAGCGCCCAGGCGCCGGCGGCCAGCGGCACGGCGATCACCAGCCACTGCGGCAGCCGGCACGCCAGCGCCGGACCGAGCAGGAACAGCAGCACGTGGCCGGGCGGCACGAAGGCCGGCACGTTCAGGAACTGGTAGTCGTACCAGCCGAGCACCAGCGAGAAGAACAGCTCCGCGGCCAGTGCGAAGGCCGTGGCGATCACCAGCGTCCGCCGCCAGGCCGGCGTCATGCGCGCGAGCAGCACGAGCAGCAGCGCCCACACCGCGAGGCTGCCGAGCACCTGCCCGGTCATGCCGAATGCGGCATCGAGGGCCAGCGCCCCGAACAGCGTCACGAACACCAGCCCGAGCACGGGGCCGTCCCCGGGGGCGCACAGCGGGGCGCGGGCGAGGACGTGGCGGCGCAGGGCGGCGGTATCGGCGTGCATGGAGAGCGGATGGGGGCGGGCGGCAGGAGGTGTCAGCCTGCGTTGCCAGCGGGTTTGCGGCAAGCCGCACGTACGCCGGCGCTCCGCATCCGGATTTGCGCTGGCGCAAGGTCACGGCCTGCTGCAAGGTGCAGCATGGCCGCCATGGTGCGGTTCCGCACCGGCGCCGGATCGGCGAAGATGCGCGGCCTTTGGTGAGGCGGGGGTCGGGGATGGGGTTTCAGGTCAGTCTGCAGCCGGGCGGCAGCACGTTTGTGGTCGAGGCCGGCGAAGCGGTGCTCGACGCTGCGCTGCGTGCCGGTTGTCACATCCCGTACGGCTGCCGCGGCGGCAGCTGCGGCGCCTGCGCCGGGCGGCTGCTGTCCGGCGATTACCACTATCCGCAGGGCCTGCCGCCGGGGCTGTCGCCGCGCGAGGCCGAGACCGGGCGCGTGCTGCTCTGTCAGGCGCGGGCGCGCAGCGATCTCGTGTTCGAGCTGCACGAACTGCGCATGCCGCCCGGCATCGAGGTGCGCACGCTGCCGGCGCGCGTGGTGTCGATGCAGCGCCTCGCCGACGACGTGATGCGCCTGTACCTGAAGCTGCCGGCCAGCGAGAACTTCCGCTATCTGGCCGGCCAGTACGTCGACATCCTGCTGCGTGGCGGCGGCCGGCGCGGCTTCTCGATCGCCAACCGCCCGGGCGGTGAGGATTTCCTCGAACTGCACGTGCGCCTGGTGCCGGGCGGCGAGTTCACGACCCACGTGTTCGCCGAGATGAAGGAGCGCGCGATCCTGCGCCTGCAGGGGCCGCTCGGCACCTTCTTCGTGCGCGAGGACTCGTCGCGGCCACTGCTGATGATGGCCGGCGGCACCGGCTTCGCGCCGCTGAAGGCGATGATCGAGCAGATCTACGCCAGCGGACCGCACACGCGGCCGGTGCACCTGTACTGGGGCGCACGCCACCGCGCCGGGCTGTACCTGCACGAACTGGTCGAAGGCTGGATCGACGCCCGGCCGGGCCTGCGCTACACGCCGGTGCTGTCCGAGCCGCTGCCCGAAGACGACTGGCGCGGACGCACCGGCTGGGTGCACGAGGCGCTGGCCGCCGATTACCCGGACCTCTCGGGCTTCGATGTCTACATGAGCGGCCCGCCGGCGATGGTGCGCGCCGCGCGCGAGCGCTTCGCGCAGCAGGGCCTGCCCGACGGGCAGCTCTGCTTCGACGCCTTCGAGTTCGCGCACACCACGAGCGGCAACGGCGAGTGAGCAGCACAGCGGCGGCGGTGGGTTACAGCAAGCCCTGCCTGCGCAGTTCGTACCAGACGAACGGGCTGTGCCTGCGCAGGAAATCGGCGCTTACATCCCCTGCGAGATAGTCGCCGAAATGCGCGGTGCGCACACCACGACATTCGGCGTCGTCGAGTCGCAGGCGTCTGATGGTTGCCTCAGCGGCAGCGAACGTCACCGGCTCCCGCGCCTCCAGCACCGGATCCGGATAGATGCGGCCGCTCGTGAATTCGATGCAGAAGGTATCCGGCGCGAGCGTGAACGGATCAAGCACATCCTCGTGATCGCCTTTGCGGCCATTCAGCGTGTTGCAGACCAGCCGGTAGTTGCTCCATTCGTAGGCGAGTTGCGGGTGCGTTCGCTTCGGCCGGAAATGTTCGACCGTGCGTGCCCCCGTGACCGGCTCGATGTAGACGCCGAGGAAGGCGCAGATTCCGTCGTAGGCGGCGTGCAGGTGCACAAGGCAATGGCGCCAGTGGTCTTTCCACCTGAGCCCGCTCGGGGCGCTGTGGGTGATGCCTTGTCCAGCCAGGAAGGCGAGGCCGGGCTGGCGCACGCGTCTGTCAAAGTCCGCCGGTTCCGGCCGTGCGGCAACCGGAATCACAGCCAGCCCTGCCGTTCGCCGACGTAGCGCCAGCGCAGCCAGAACGGATCGGTGTCGCCGAGCACCTGCCGCAACCGTCGGTCGAGATCGCGTGCGCGTTCAGCATTGACGGCGGCATCGCCGGTCGCCATTACGTCGGCCGCGGCCTCGATCAGTTGTTCGGCCTCCAGCGAGCGTGCGCTCTTCAGACCGAACAGCTCGCTCGTCAGCCAGTTGTCGGCCTCGCCGCGACGGCGCCACGGCAGGGTTTGCAGCTCGACGCGCGCGGCGGCATCGGGAACGGGCACGAGTTCGAGGTCGAAGATACGGTCCCGCCGTTCGTCGAACAGCGGCTCCAGCGAGGCGAGGATCAGCGGCGAATGCGTCGCGGCGACGATCTGTACCTGCACATCGTCGCGCTGCAGCAGCGCGTTCATCACTTCCAGCACGGCGCGGAACACGCGCCGCTGCCAGCGCGGGTGCAGATGCCCTTCTATTTCGTCGATCAGGAAGACGATCTGCCGTGCCGGCTCCTGCCCGAGCAGTTCGCTCGCACGAACATGTTCCTGCCAGGTCCAGACCAGCAGATACGCCATCGCCAGCACGCGTTTCATGCCCGCAGATGCGTGCAGTACCGGAACGTCCTGGCCGTAAGGCATGCGGATCGTCGGGATGTCGCGGGCATCGTTCAGGTTGATGCGCACGAGCGGCCCTGGTACGAGCACCTCGTCAGGGCTGGGCGAGAGCGTTGCGAGGGCGCGGCACAACTGTTCGAAGTGTTCGCCGTTTTCCCTCTGCCAGCCGGCCCAGTCGGCGATCAGGCCGTTGCAGTAGTACCGCGGTTGAAACGCGAATAAACCCAATGGGTCGCTGTCGAGGGTTGACGCCGTATTCTGGATGTCCGGACCGCGAAGGCCGTTCCAGACCTCGCCGGGTTTGAACAGATACGCTGCCGGCCGCTCGCGTCCTTCCCCCCCATCCTCGCGACGCCAGTAGTTGCGTGCCGGATCCCAGACCGCGAAGCCGCCATCGACCTGTGCGTACAACACCAGGCCGGGATTGGCCGGGCGTCCGGGTTTGCCGCGCCACGCCTGCGCAAAGCGGTCGTAGCGGCTGACGTAGGTTGTGCGCTTCGCCCGGCCGTGGAACGAGAAGCCGATCTCTGCATCATGGAGGTGCGCCGGCTGCGGTCGTGCCGGCAGCCCGGTCCAGGTGCGCGACAGCACCCACCAGGCGATGTCGAGCAGAAAGCTTTTACCGAGACCGTTGTCGCCGGTGATCAGGTTCAGGCGATCTGCGAACACGGCTTCGAGTGCAGGTGCGGGGCCGACACCACTCAAGCGCAGGTATTCAAGCATCGATCGCTCCTGCCGACGGCCGGCTCTTGTCTAGGTATCTCGATTTGTTGGGGTCAACCGCGCCGGCGGCAGCGCTGCGACCGTGGTCTCGATCCAGCGTTCGGTCTCGGCGAGCACCTCCTTGGCGCTGCGCCCCGCGACCGCGATCGGCGCGCCGATCGTGATCTGCACGCGGCCCGGATACTTCAGGAAGCCGTTCTTCGGCCACAGCGTGCCGGCGTTGTGTGCGATCGGCAGCACCGGGTAGCCGGTGTGGGTCGCGAGCAGCGCGCCGCCGACGTGGTAGGTGCCGCGCTCGCCCGGGGCGATGCGCGTGCCTTCCGGGAAGACGATGATGCTGATGCCGTCGTCGAGCCGCGACTTGCCCTGCGCGAGCAGGCTCTTCATCGCTGCCGAGCGGCCGTTGCGCCGGTCGACCGCCACCGGCCGCGCCAGCGCCAGCGCCCAGCCGAAGAACGGCAGCCACAGCAGTTCGCGCTTCAGCACCCAGACCTGCGGCACCAGCAGCCGCTGCAGGTACAGGGTTTCCCAGGCCGACTGGTGCTTGCACATGACCACGAACGGCCCGCCGCGCAGGTGCCCGGCGCCGCTGAGCTGCACGTCGATGCCGCAGGTCAGCTTCAGCCAGCCGAGCGTCAGCCTCGCCCACTGGCTGATGAAGACGTAGCGCCAGCGAAACGGAAACGGCGCGGTCAGCAGCGACAGCGTTGACCAGATCACCGTGAGCGGCATGCGCCCGGCCTCAAACAGCGCCGAGCGCAGCCACAGCCCGATGCCGGCACTCATGCGTGGGCCTCGCGCCCGGCGGTGTCGAGCCAGACCTCGACGGCGGCGGCGAGGCTCGGGTAGTGCGCGACCTCGCTGTCCTCGTCGCTCGCCGGCTCGGTGGCGCTGATCAGCACCGGCGTGGCGCCGGCCGCGGCCGCGGCGCGCACGAAGGCACGCGAGCCGCCGACCGCGACCACGCCGGTCAGCGGCTGGCGCAGCCGCGCCGAGATGCAGTCGAACAGGCCCGGATTCGGCCAGCGCCACGGGTGGCGCGGATCGAGGCCGGGGTGCTCGAACACGGCGTCGAGACTGCCGCCGGCCTCCTGGATCTGCGCGATCATCGCGTTGTGGATCGCGTGCAGGGCTTCGAGCGTCATCAGGCCGCGATCGACGGCCGGTTCGTTGACGGCGATGACCAGATGCCAGCCGGCGTGGCAGAGGCGGGCGACGGCATCGAGCGCGCCGGGCAGCGCGCGCCAGGCGGCGGGTGTGGCAACACAGGGATCGACGCGCTCGTTGAGCACGCCGTCACGGTCGAGGATCAGCAGGGGCATGGTGGTGACGAGGCTTCGCAGACAATCAGATCGACTCAGGAACGCCGCGCCGGCTTCGGGACGCGGATCGGTATCACGGATCAGCCCGGGCAGGGGCCGTCACGGGTCATGCGGGCCGCCGGCGGCGACCGATGATGCTGCGCGCGCCGCCGGAGCCTGCCGTTGACCGGCGTCAGCTCCGGCGGCGCGATGCGGGCTCAGCCCTGCAGGCGCGACAGGTCGGCGACGCGCAGGAACAGGGCACCAAGCTCGTTCAGCAGCGCGAGGCGGTTGTCGCGCACCGCCGGGTCTTCGGCCATCACCAGCACGCCGTCGAAGAACGCATCGACCGGCGCCCGCAGCCCGGCCAGGCGTTCGAGCGCCTCGGCGTAGCGCCCGGCGTCCATCAGCGGCGTGACCTCGGCGGCCAGTCCGGCGAGCGCGGCGTGCAGGGCCTGCTCCGGGGCCTCGACCAGCAGCTCGACGCGCACCGCTTCCGGCAGCCGGCCCTCGACCTTGCGCAGGATGTTGCGGATGCGCTTGTTGGCGGCGGCGAGGCTTTCGGCCTCGGGCAGGCGGCGGAAGGCCGCGAGCGCGCGCAGCCGGCGGTCGAAGTCGAGCGGCCGGGTCGGGCGGCAGGCGGCGACGGCATCGAACTCGTCGGGCCGCACCGGCTCGCCGGCGCGCTCGGTGTAGAACGCGCGCAGCCGCTCGATCATGAAGTCGAACACCGCATCGACGGCCGCCGGGGCTGCCAGCGCCGCCGGGAAGGCCGCGGCGGCCCCGGTCAGCGTCGCGTGCAGGTCGATTTCCAGCCCGCCCTCGATGATCGTGCGCAGCGCCCCGAGCGCGGCGCGGCGCAGCGCGAACGGGTCCTTCGCGCCCGAGGGCGGCTGGCCGATCGCGAAGATGCCGACCAGCGTGTCGAGGCGATCGGCGAGCGCGACGATGCGGCCGGTGGCGCTGGTGGCGATGGCGTCGCCGGCGAAGCGCGGCCGGTACTGTTCCTCCAGGGCCTGCGCGAGTTCGGCCGCTTCGCCGTCGTGGGCGGCGTAGTAGCGGCCCATCGTGCCCTGCAGCTCCGGGAACTCGCCGACCATGTTCGTCATCAGGTCGCACTTGGCGAGCTGCGCGGCGCGGGCGGCGAGCGCGGCATCGGCGCCGAGCACGCCGGCGAGCGTCTGCGCCAGCTGCGCGACGCGTCCGGACTTGTCGTGCAGCGTGCCGAGCTTCTGCTGGAAGACGACGGTCTTGAGGCTCTCGACGTGGCTGTCGAGGCGGCGTTTGCGGTCCTGGTTCCAGAAGAACTCGGCGTCGCTGAAGCGCGGCCGGATCACGCGCTCGTTGCCGGCGCGCACCTGCGCCGGGTCGCGCGACTCGATGTTCATGATCGTGATGAAGTGCGGGAGCATGCGCCCCTGCGCATCGACGACCGGGAAGTACTTCTGGTTGTCCTGCATCGTCGAGATCAGCGCCTCGTTCGGCACCGCGAGGAAGCGCGGCTCGAAGCTGCCGACCAGCACGACCGGCCACTCGACCAGTGCCGTGACCTCGTCGAGCAGCTCGGGGCGGATCACCGCCTCACCGCCGAGGCCGGCCGCCGCGCGCACCGCCTGGTTGCGGATCGCCTCGCGCCGGCTGGCGAAATCGGCGAGCACGCGGCCCTGATCGGCGAGCAGCGGCGCATACGCGGCCGGCTTCGGGATCGCGATCGGCGCGGGATGGTGGAAGCGGTGACCGCGCGTCTCGCGCCCGGTCGGCAGGCCGAGGATCTCGCCGGGCACGACCTGCGTGCCGTGCAGCAGCACGATCCAGTGCGCCGGGCGCACGAATTCCTGCGTGCGTGCGCCCCAGCGCATGCGCTTGGGGATCGGCAGCGCCGCGAGCGCGGCCTCGACGATGCCGGGCAGCAGCTGCGCGAGCGGCGCGCCGGGCTCGGTGCTGACGTGCGCGAGCCACTCGCCCTTGTCGGTCGCCACGCGCGTCAGCGCCGCGACCTCGACGCCGCAGGAGCGCGCGAAGCCTTCGGTGGCCTTCGTCGGCCTGCCGTCCGGGCCGAAGGCGGCGCTCACCGCCGGACCGCGGCGCTCCAGCCGGCGCTCGGGCTGCTGCATCGGCAGCTCATGCACGAGCACGGCGAGGCGGCGCGGCGCGGCGTAGCGGTGCACGGCGCCGAAGTTCAGGCCGGCTTTGGCGAGGCCGTCGCGGATGCCGGCCTCGAAGGCTTCCGAGAGCGCCGGCAGGGCCTTCGGCGGCAGCTCCTCGGTGCCGATCTCGACCAGCAGATCGTTCGTCTCCACCTGCGACATGTTCAGGCTCCCGTTCCGGTCGTGGCCGTGATCGCTGCGGGGGTCCGGCACATCGGGAAGCCGAGCGCGGCGCGGGCATCGTGATAGGCCTGCGCGCAGGCGCGTGCGAGCGTGCGCACGCGCAGGATGAAGCGCTGGCGCTCGGTCACCGAGATCGCCTTGCGCGCATCGAGCAGATTGAAGGTGTGCGAGGCCTTGAGCATCTGCTCGTAGGCCGGCAGCGCCAGCCCGAGCGCGACCAGCCGCGCCGATTCGGATTCGCACTGGTCGAACTGCCGGAACAGCCAGGCGGTGTCGGCCTGCTCGAAGTTGTAGGTCGACTGCTCGACCTCGTTCTGGTGGAACACGTCGCCGTAGCTGATGCGTCCGAACGGGCCGTCGGTCCAGGTCAGGTCGTAGACGCTCTCGACGTTCTGCAGATACATCGCGATGCGTTCGAGACCGTAGGTGATCTCGCCGGTCACCGGCCGGCAGTCGAGGCCGCCGACCTGCTGGAAGTACGTGAACTGCGTGACTTCCATGCCGTTGAGCCAGACCTCCCAGCCGAGGCCCCAGGCGCCGAGCGTCGGCGATTCCCAGTTGTCCTCGACGAAGCGGATGTCGTGCACCAGCGGGTCGATGCCGAGGCGCGCGAGCGAGCCGAGGTAGAGGTCCTGGATGTCGTCCGGCGAGGGCTTGATGACGACCTGGAACTGGTAATAGTGCTGCAGCCGGTTCGGGTTCTCGCCGTAGCGGCCGTCGGTCGGGCGGCGCGAGGGCTGCACGTAGGCCGCCGCCCACGGTTCCGGTCCGACCGCCCGCAGCGTGGTCGCGGTGTGGAAGGTGCCGGCGCCCACTTCCATGTCGTAGGGCTGCAGCACCGCACAGCCCTGCTCGGCCCAGTATTCCTGCAGGGCCAGGATCAGGCCCTGAAACGTCGAAACATCGCGCACGCTGGCTTTCTCCGCTCGCTCGACAGCCCCCCGCGCCGGTGATCGCACCGGGGGCGGGGCCGGGGACGCGCGAGTATATCCGTTCATCCGTCCGAAGTTGGCGCAGGCGCACGGGCCGGGGCGGTTTCACGTGAAACCGCCCGCGTGGGAACGGCCGGCCCGTCGTGCAGCGGGCTTCAGGGCCGCAGCGTGGCGGCCGGATGTGCGAGGCCGAGCAGCGTGCAGAGGCGCTCGCGCGCGTCCTGTGCGTCGCGGTAGCCGAGCGCGATCAGCTCGCCGCAGAAGCCGCCTTCGAACAGCAGGTAGCTGATCAGCGGCCGGCCGCGTCCGCGCGTCGCGCCGAGGCTGTGCAGCAGGTAGCGCACCGAGCGCGGGAAGTGCGCTTCGTGGTGCGCGGCGATCAGGCGCACGTCGCGGCTCGGGAACACGGTGGCGATCTCGATCGGCCGCAGCGCCAGCTGCGCGCGGCGCTCGGGCGGGATCAGCGCCAGCGTGCGGTTGATGCGCCGCGCGCGCTCGATGTCGGCCGACAGTGCATCCATGAACAGCGTGTCGAGGATGTAGCCGGCGATCTGGCCCGGCGACGGGTATTCGAGGCGCAGGATCGGCCGGTCGGGTTCGTCCGGGGTCTCCTCGCGCACGCCGATCACCAGCAGCCGGTCGGCGCCGAGGTGCAGCGGCGCCGACAGCGGTGCGATCTGGCGCATCGAGCCGTCGCCGTACCAGTCGTAGCCGATGCGCACGGCCGGGAACACGAACGGGATCGCGCACGAGGCCATCAGGTGATCGAGCGTCAGCGGCCGCGGCATGCCGATGCGCCGCGTGCGCTGCCAGGGCCGCAGCCCCGCATGGCCCATGAAGAAGGTGATCGACTGCCCGGAGTTGTAGCCGGCGGCGCTGAGGCTGAACGCGTGCAGCGTGCCGTCCTCGATCGCCGTGCGCACCGCCGCGAAGTCGATGTGCCGGCCGAGCAGCGCGCGCAGCGGCCGGCTGTCGAGCAGCGAGCGCGGCGTCAGCCGCCCGAGGCCGCCGGCGGCGAGCGAGCCGGTCCACAGCAGTCCGCTGACGAGCGCTGCGCGCCAGTCGGTGCGGAACACATCGGAGCAGGCCAGCCTGCCCCACAGCCGGGAGAGTGCGTCGACACCGGCCGCGAAGGCGCCGGCGTGGCTTGCGAGCAGCGCGGCGTTGATGGCCCCGGCCGAGCTGCCGGAGATCACCGCGAACGGCGTCGGCGCGCCGGGCGGCAGCCATTCGGCGATCGCCTGCAGCACGCCGACCTGATACGCCGCGCGCGCGCCGCCGCCGGTCAGCAGCAGCCCGACCCGCGGCCGGTGCGGTGCGGCTGCGTGCGGTGCGTTCATGGGTTGCCGCGTCCGCGCCGTGCC
The DNA here is from genome assembly GCF_035331805.1 of Plasticicumulans sp. Classification (NCBI taxonomy): domain Bacteria; kingdom Pseudomonadati; phylum Pseudomonadota; class Gammaproteobacteria; family Candidatus Competibacteraceae; genus Plasticicumulans; species Plasticicumulans sp. The sequence goes on from NZ_DAOLKE010000033.1 coordinate 14,530, forward strand.
GGGTGCTGCCGGCATTCGCGCTGCACTGCGACATGCCCATGTGGATAACCGGAGGGTTTATCCAGAAACTTATCCACAGATGGGGTCCGAACCTTGCCGGGATGCAATTTTTCCGGCAGCAGTGGCAACATACGCCGCCGCGGGATGCGCGCGAGGGGTGAAGCGCAACAAGCCGTCAATACCGCTCCCTGCCGGTGCGGATGCACTTCTTTTTGCACTGTTATCGTGCATCAGCCGGTCGTGGCGGTGCATGGCCCCCTGCCGGATGACCGGATCGGGTGCCTCGGCACGAGTGGCATGTATCGTGCTGAACCGATGCCTCGCCGAAAACTTCGTTTTCATGCTTTTTGTTGTTTTTGAATCGCTGAGTCAAAGCCCGTTCTCATCGCGGAGGAAACTAGATGTCTGCCGAAGACGTTCTGAGCAAGATCAAAGACGAAGGTATCAAGTTCGTGGACTTCCGCTTCACGGACACGCGCGGCAAGGAGCAGCACGTCACCGTCCCGGCGCACACCGTCGATGCGGACGTGTTCGAGAGCGGCAAGATGTTCGACGGCTCGTCGATCTCCGGCTGGAAGGGCATCAACGAGTCCGACATGATCCTCATGCCGGATCCGGAATCCGCCTTTGTCGATCCGTTCTTCGACGAACCGACGATCAACATCACCTGCGACGTCATCGAACCGGCGACGATGCAGGGCTACGAGCGTGATCCGCGCTCGGTGGCGCGCCGCGCCGAGGCCTACCTGCAGAGCACCGGCATCGCCGATACCGCGTACTTCGGCCCGGAGAACGAATTCTTCATTTTCGACGACGTGCGCTACTCGACCGAGATCGGCCGCGTCGGCTACCAGATCGACTCCGAAGAAGCCGCCTGGAACACCAACAAGCAGTACAGCGACGGCAACACCGGTCACCGTCCGGGCATCAAGGGCGGCTACTTCCCGGTGCCGCCGGTCGACAGCCTGCACGACATCCGCGCCGCGATGTGCCTGGCGCTCGCCGAGATCGGCCAGCGCGTCGAAGTGCACCACCACGAAGTCGCGACCGCCGGCCAGTGCGAGATCGGCGTCGGCTTCCACACGCTGGTGCGCAAGGCTGACGAAGTGCAGTCGCTGAAGTACATCATCCAGAACGTCGCGCACAATTACGGCAAGACGGCGACCTTCATGCCGAAGCCGCTGCACGGCGACAACGGCTCGGGCATGCACGTGCACCAGTCGCTGGCGAAGGACGGCAAGAACCTGTTCACCGGCGACCTGTACGGCGGCCTGTCGGAAATGGCGCTGTTCTACATCGGCGGCATCATCAAGCACGCCAAGGCGCTGAACGCGTTCACGAACGCCTCGACCAACAGCTACAAGCGCCTGGTGCCGCACTTCGAAGCCCCGGTCATGCTGGCCTACTCGGCCCGCAACCGCTCGGCGTCGATCCGCATCCCGTTCGTGTCGAATCCGAAGGGCCGCCGCATCGAGGTGCGCTTCCCGGATTCCACCGCCAATCCCTACCTGGCGTTCGCGGCGATGATGATGGCCGGTCTCGACGGCATCCAGAACAAGATCCATCCGGGCGAGGCCATGGACAAGGATCTGTACGACCTGCCGCCGGAAGAGGAAGCCCTGATCCCGCAGGTCTGCTTCAGCCTCGACCAGGCGCTGGCCGAGCTGGACAAGGACCGCGAGTTCCTGACCAAGGGCGGCGTGTTCACCGACGACCTGATCGATGCCTACATCGGCCTGAAGAATCAGGAAGTCCAGAAGGTGCGCATGATCCCGCACCCGGCCGAGCTCGAGCTGTACTACAGCCTCTGAGATCGCTCCGCTGACGGCCGCTGCACGCGGCCGCCCGGCGCCGGAACCCCGTGCCCTGCGGCACGGGGTTTTTTCTTGCCCGCAGCTGGCGGGCGCGATCGTGGCGCGGACCGCCCGGCTGCACGATCGTGCAGCAAAGGTTTGCACCGCCAGGATGCGCACCAAAGCGGTGCTGTGGTTGATGATGGTGCATCGCGTCCGGATCGCCGTGCGCCACTGCCCGCCGCTGGCGCGCTGCAACTGCGCGCCGGCCCAAAAAACCGGACGGGATTCCGGCGCTTGCACCCGGTTGGACCACTTCTTGCTAAACCCGACGGCATGTATCCGGAGATGACAGCCGTGGTGAGAACCGATTATCCGCGCCGCGTGACGGACAACCTGACGACCGGCGTCGTGGTCCTCGACCGTCATCTGCGCACGGTCTACATGAATCCGGCGGCCGAGATGCTGTTCGCGCTGTCCTTCCGGCAGGCGCTCGGCGCGCATTTCCGCGATCTGGCGATCGGGGCCGACAACCTCGAAGCCGGCATGCGCCGCTGCCTCGACAGCGGCCATCCGTACACCGAGCGCGAGCTGACGCTGACACTGCCCGGCGAGCACGTGATCACCGTCGACAGCTCGGTCACGCCGGTGGTCGAGCACGAGCAGATCCTCGAACTGCTGGTCGAGCTGCGTCAGGTCGACCGGCAGCTGCGCATCTCGCGCGAGGAGAACCTGATCGCGCAGCACACGACCACGCAGGTGCTGGTGCGCAACCTCGCCCACGAGATCAAGAATCCGCTCGGCGGCCTGCGCGGGGCCGCGCAACTGCTCGAACGCGAGCTGCCGGACGAGCGCCTGAAGGAATACACCCGCATCATCATCCACGAGGCCGACCGCCTGCGCGGCCTCGTCGATCGCATGCTCGGCCCGATGCACCCGCCGGCGCGCCAGGCCGTGAACCTGCACGAGGTGCTGGAGCGCGTGCGCACGCTGGTGGTCGCCGAAGGGCTCGGCAGCACCGAGATCGTGCGCGACTACGATCCGAGCATCCCGCCGCTGCAGGGTGACTTCGACCAGCTGGTGCAGGCGGTGCTCAACATCGTGCGCAACGCCTCGCAGGCGCTCGCCGGCACCGGCACGATCACGCTGCGCACGCGCGTGACGCGCCAGTGCACGATCGGCTCGCGCCGCTACAAGCTGGTCGCGCGCCTCGACATCGTCGACGACGGTCCCGGCATCCCGCCGGCGATCAAGGAACGCATCTTCTACCCGATGATCACCGGCCGCCCCGACGGCACCGGGCTCGGCCTGTCCATCGCCCAGGGACTGGTGAGCCAGCACGGCGGCCTGATCGAGTGCAACAGCGTGCCCGGCGACACCACCTTCACGTTGCTGCTGCCGCTGGAGTAAGCGAGAGCCCGCCATGGCCAGAAAAGAACACGTATGGGTCATCGACGACGACCATTCGATCCGCTGGGTGCTGGAAAAGGCCCTGAGCCGGGAGACGATGGCGGTTTCGGCCTTCGACAGCGGCAACGCCGCGCTCGCCGCGCTCGAACGCGGCAGCGCGCCGGATGCGATCGTCGCCGACATCCGCATGCCCGGCATCAACGGCCTCGAACTGCTGGCGCGGCTGCGCGAGCAGGTGCCGGACCTGCCGGTCATCATCATGACCGCGCACTCCGACCTCGACAGCGCCGTCGCCGCCTATCAGGGCGGTGCCTTCGAGTACCTGCCCAAGCCCTTCGATGTCGATGAAGCCGTCGCGCTGGTGCGCCGCGCCTGCGACCTGCGCCGCCAGCAGGCGGCCAGCGCCGATCACGGCGGACCGATGCCGGAGATCATCGGCGAGGCGCCGGCGATGCAGGAGGTGTTCCGCGCCATCGGCCGGCTGTCGCGCTCGAACATCACGGTGCTGATCAACGGCGAATCCGGCACCGGCAAGGAGCTGGTCGCCCGCGCGCTGCACCGGCACAGCCCGCGCGCCGAGCGGCCGTTCATTGCGCTGAACATGGCGGCGATCCCGCGCGATCTGCTCGAATCCGAGCTGTTCGGCCACGAGCGCGGCTCCTTCACCGGCGCGCAGGCCGCGCGTCAGGGCCGCTTCGAGCAGGCCGACGGCGGCACGCTGTTCCTCGACGAGATCGGCGACATGCCCTCGGAGCTGCAGACGCGGCTGCTGCGCGTGCTCGCCGAGGGCGAGTTCTACCGCGTCGGCGGTCACAGCCCGATCAAGGTCGATGTGCGCGTGATCGCCGCGACCCATCAGGACCTCGAGAACCGGGTGCGTCAGGGGCAGTTCCGCGAGGACCTGTTCCACCGGCTGAACGTCATCCGCATCCACCTGCCGCCGCTGCGCAAGCGCCGCGAGGACATCCCGCTGCTGATGGCGCACTTCCTGAAGCTCGCGGCGCGCGAACTCGACGTGGAGCCGAAGACGCTGCGCTCGGATGTCGAAGGCTTCCTGCAGCAGCTCGACTGGCCCGGCAACGTCCGCCAGCTCGAAAACCTGTGCCGCTGGCTGACGGTGATGGCCTCGGGCCGCGAAGTGCACATGGAGGACCTGCCGAGCGAGCTGAAGCTGACGCCGATCGGCGCGAGCGTCGGCGGCGAGGGCGGCGGCGACTGGCGTCAGGCGCTGTCGGACTGGGCCGCGGCGACGCTGATCCGCGGCGAGAGCGAGATCCTCAACACCGCGCTGCCGGAGTTCGAGCGCACGCTGATCAACGTCGCACTGAAGCACTCCGGCGGCCACCGCCAGGACGCCGCCCGGCTGCTCGGCTGGGGCCGCAACACGCTGACGCGCAAGATCAAGGAACTGAACATGGAATGA